>DPKF01000180.1:4773-22034 GCA_003542655.1 Holosporales bacterium | reverse complement strand
TTAAGTGAATTTAAACGAATATTTAAGCGCCAACAAAAACCAATGGCACAAAACAAAAGCAATATCATTATACTATCAAGTAAAAATGTTTGAATCATGATGACTTTCCTTTTCGTATATAAAGTTCTTCGATACTAATCGCTACATTTCCAGATCTTTGTCCAACTTTTCCAAGGCCTAGGTCATAGTTTCTGCACTTCAATGCAACAGGCGCCGTTACAGATGAATTGATAAAAAACTGTGATCCAACTTTCCAGCTTAACACTTCTCTTAAAGAAAGCGTCTGCTCAGGAAGAACTGCTTCAATAGGCAAATCAGCTTCCCAAAGTTGACTCGCTAAATGATTTTCCCATACAGTATCGCCACCAAACTTTTCTCCCATATAATTTTGTGACAAGCTTTCTTTGATAGGATCAATCATCACATGGGGGAAAACAATATCAATTGTGCCACCGCGTTTTGTATCCATACTGATATCAAGTTTACTAATAATGGCTGTTGTACTATTTCTAGCAATTGCTGCAAAATGGGGGTTGGTTTCAATATGTTTAAATTCAAAATCCATTTGGCATACGGGTTCAAAAGCTTTTGTAAGATTATCTATTACGATACTAAGGGTTCTAGATATTAATAACTGCTCTGTTGTCGTAAAAGGACGATTTTGCATATGTAACAATTTACCACTGCGATTGCCAAGTAAAACATCTATGATTGAATAAATCATACGCGTATCAATATAAATAAGACCTAAATTATCTCTTTTTTTCTCTTTAAAAATACCGATCATAGTGGGCATCGAAATACTATTAATATACGGTCCAAAACGAACTGCAGAGATTTCATTTAATGAAACATCCACATTATCTGCAGTAAAATTTCGAAGAGATGTCGACATAAAGCGTATCAGTCTATCAAAAATAACTTCTAACATTGGAAGTCGTTCGTAACTAACCTGACCACCACATAAAATCCCTATGTTAGCTGAGATATTTTCTTCATCTTTATTTTGCGTTCCTGTTTTTTGAACCTCTTCATCCTTTGAGGTTTTAAGTAATTTTTTATCTGCCATAATTATCTAATATAAAAGTTTTTAATCAGAACAGCTTGCACACAAAATGGTGCTACAACACGATTAATTTTCATTAACATTTCTTGACTTACACGCTCTAATCCCACAATCCCCTCCAGATCTGACTCGGTCATTTCACGTAAAAATCCGTTAAATTGATCCTGTATCAACGGCACAAAATTATTAACATTTTTTCGCATATCTTCATTTTTTAGCGCTAAGTCAAAAGATGCCGTTAAAGTGCGAGAACCACCATTTGCTTTTTTAAGATTAATTGTAAGTTCAGGAAGTGGTAAATAAGTAACGGCCTGTGCTTGAGTTGCTTCTAATTTTCTTTTGTTTGAATCGGGATCACTGGCACCCACCACCCAATCAGCGAGTGGCGTCAAAAAGAAAACACCAATCAATACACATAGAAAAACGACAGCGGAAACTATTATAAATAATAACTTCTTATTTTTTTCAGGTTTAATATTGTTTTCTTCTTCCGTATTATCACTTACAGAATCTTTAGTCACGCTTTTGTTTTCATGCTTTTTTTTATTTTTCTTTTCTTTCAGGTCTTCGTCTTGCTGCATTTTTTGCACTCAACATAATGGCCCACTACCTCCAGCATCAACGAATTTTATTAAAAAACTATTAACATTTTATAGAAAATAGAATATTATTATACAGGATAGTATTGATGTTTTTTATTACACGTAGCCTAAAATGACCATTGAAACAGATCAAATAGATCTTAAAATCTTAGTGGAACTTCAAAAAAATTCGTCTCTTTCTAATAAAGAGCTTGCAGAACTTGTTGGCATATCTGCCCCATCATGCCTACGGCGTACAAAAGAATTACAAAAAAATGGTTTTTTGCTAGGATGTCATGCTAAAGTTAATCCCGCCTTATTAAATCTGGACCTTACTATTTATTGCAATGTCGTACTAGAACATAATACATATGATAGTATGTCCCATTTTACAGAATCAATGAATACCATACCGTGCGTACGCGAATGCCATATGGTAACGGGGACATTTGATTTTTTACTGAAAATTATTGTTCCAGACATTAAGGCTTATACAAATTTTGTCACAAATAATTTAGTATCAACTAAAAATATAAGCAAAATCATATCTCTCATGCTCGTGCAGACAACTAAAAATGAACCTGGAATCCCGCTTGAATTACTTATTGTATAATAAAATTCAAACGATTGAAATTATCCTTTATACCCGGTTGCCACAACATACATTTCTGCAGAATCTTTTCGGCTAGATTCGGGCTTAAAGTGTTTGACGTTTTTAAAGTGTAGCTTTAACAGCTTTAACAGCTTATCTTCCGTGCCGCCACGCAGAACTTTCCCCACAAGACTGCCCCCTTTATTCAGGTGTTCTAAACCAAACTTTAAAGTAATTTCCAAAAGCGCCATAATACGATCATGATCGATAGAGGCGATACCACACGCTGAAGCAGCCATATCGCTTAAGACAACATCAACCTTCTTACCTTCCAACTTTTCATGTAGAACAGCTAAGGTCTTCTCATCTGTCACATCACCAATAATCTTAATTGTGCCCGAAACATCCTCATATTCTTGGAGATCAACACCAACAACAAAAGCTTTTGGTTTTAATTCTTTTGCAACTTGAAGCCACCCGCCGGGGGCAGCACCAAGATCAACAATAACATGTGCACCATGAAACAACTTAAATTTTTCAGCCATTTCTTTAATTTTATAAGCAGCTCTAGAACGATATCCATCAGCTTGAGCCTGACGCACATAAGGGTCATTAAGCTGACGCTCCAGCCATACGCGTGATGAATGGGTGCGTTTTTTCTTACTTTTAATTTTAACTTTATCACTAATGGCTTTGTGCGTCATAATAGAACCTTATAAATACCGAACTTCTTTTCTAAGCCGCATCATACCCCAAATATTAAAGGTTAATAATAAACCTGAACAGAGCCCCATCACTTGTTGTGCTAAAAGCTGATCTGCAAATGAAAAAATAACAAAGGCTAACAAGGCATAGCTAACATAACAAACTGGACCATATTTTTGGGATAAAAACCGCGACGTTTTCATACCAACAGAAAAATAAGCAACGATTGTTGTAAAGCCTGCCAAGAAAAAAAGAATTGCCATATAGGTTTCAACATACGGAAAATAAGCGGATAGTATGCGGGGGATATACTGTGAGGAATCTAAGCTGGTTCCAAATTCTTGCCACATACCCGATATTAAAACAACCAATAACGTCATTGTACAAATAACGCCTTGCGTTGTCAGCGAAAATATTGCCATACGGGCTTGGCGCTCTGGATGCTTTGTTTTAGTTGTTGCTTGTAATGTTGAATCAAAACCAACACCAATATCGCCAGCATATACACCGCGCGCAATACCTTGTTGCATGGCTTGAATAATACCAGCACCCGCAAAACCACCAACGGCAGACTGTCCTGTAAAAGCGGCAGAGAACACACTGCTGAGTATTTCTGGAAGTGCTCCAATATTTTGAAAAATAATCCATAAACACATAAGAACATACGTAATAATAAATGGGGGCATTAAAGCAGCACATACATTTGATAATCTTTTAATACCGCCAAGCGCCGTCCATAAAATGAGCCCTAAAAAGAATGCAATGCAGGCGTAACGATTGATCCCAAAAGTTGTTTGAATGGTATCAGTAATCACCACAAATTGATAAATTTCCACAGCATAAATACAAAATAACACAGCTACAATATTAGGAATCAACGAGCTTTTAAAAGTTTTTCGTAAAAAATACATAGGACCACCGTTATAAGCATCCTTTGCACATTTTTCACGATATTTAATACCTAAATATATTTCTGTATATTTAATCAGCATACCTAAAAATATAGCGATCCATAACCAAAATAAAGCGCCTGGTCCACCAATTGTGACAGCTGTGACAATGCTAACAACATTACCAATGCCAACCATGCCACCAATGGAAGCAAAATAAAGCCGCAAAGGATTCACGCCATGTGCATCTTCTTTATTGCATTCTTTAAGATCACATATTGCGCGACGCAAATTAGCCAAAATTTTGAACTGTATAAAATTTGTTTTAAAACTTAAATAAATGCCTGATCCTAAAATCATAATCAAACCAATATACCAATAAACATCATTAATGGTATCTAAAATCGTCGAAATAGACGTTAACATAATTGTATCCTTTGTGCGCTATTAAACATAAACTCATTTATATTTGGGAGTACTAAACGTCTTAAAACAAAGTTTATTTGATACTAGATTATACACAAAATACCTATAAACGCTTAATACCCCAAGCGTTTTCGCTGTACAATAATGCAATTTAAAGCTATATACATTTAATTTTCTATAAAAAAACCACGCTAAGTAATAAGGTATTACAAAGCATGGCGCTGTTTTGTTATTTTATTTAGCCGGTTGTGCTAAGGCCTTTTCTGCTGTTTTAACAAGGTCTTTGAATGCTTTTGGTGTGTTCATCGCCATGTCAGCCATAACTTTACGGTCAAGTTCAACACCAGCTTTGTTCAAACCATTAATAAATGTAGAATACTTCATGCCATGTTCACGAACAGCAGCATTTATTCTTTGAATCCAAAGTGCTCTAAATTCACGTTTTTTATTGCGACGATCGCGATAAGCATATTGTAATGCTTTTTCTACACGTTCTAAGGCAATACGGAAACAATTCTTTGAACGGCCTCTGTAACCTTTTGCAAGTTTAATAATTTTTTTATGTCTGTTGTGGGCAGTTACCCCACCTTTAACGCGTGCCATCGATAATTCTCCCTATTGACCTGGTAAATAAAAGGTTTTAATACGTTTTGCTTCCATATCTTTCATTATGATAGCTCCACGTGCATTACGAATCATCTTATTGCTACGTTTTCTCATGCCATGTTGTTTGCCGGCCTGTCCCATTTTGACATTACCAGAACCAGTGACACGAAAGCGCTTTTTAGCACTACTCTTTGTTTTCATCTTGGGCATTTTTTTCTCTCTCTTAAAAGTATTTGACAAACGGGTCGTTAGGCAGCCCTAAACAGCCATACAACACCAAACTTTAAAAGGCCATTTTCAGACCTTTTTATATTATACATATTATTTATACGCATAGCCAGCTTTTTGATTTAAATAAACTCCCATTTATCATCTCTTTCTGCTACACTATGTGAGAAATATCGTAAGGATTATAGTATGAGTACAGGCAACGCCACAACACTTGCCATTAAAATTGATGTTGATACCGCAAGGGGCACTATTAAAGGCGTCCCTCCTCTACTTTCTATTTTCAAAGAGCTAGACATAACGTCTACTTTTCTATTTTCTTTAGGGCCTGACAATACTGGACGCGCCATAAAGCGTATTTTTAGACCTGGATTTTTTTCTAAAGTATCGCGCACATCTGTGTTATCTGTTTACGGCTTACGTACACTTTTATATGGAACATTATTAAAAGGTCCGCATATCGGAAAAAAACATGGACATATCATGCGCCTTGCAAAAAATGCAGGCCATGAAGTTGGCATTCATACCTATGATCATATTTACTGGCAAGACAACCTGCACAAAATGACAGGCCCCCAAGTGCGGGCAGAAGTCACAAAATGCTGTGCAATGTTTCAAGAAGTTTTTGCCATGCCTGCCCATACAATGGGGGCAGCAGGTTGGCAAGCTAATAAAGAGTCTCTTGCTGCCTATGATGATGCTGGCTTTTTATATGCATCCGACACACGTGGCACAACACCATTTTTTCCAAAAATAAAGCAACGCGAATTTAAGACACTTCAAATACCGACAACACTTCCCACTTTAGATGAACTTTTGGGAAGACCTGAATATCCTTTTGAAGGCTTACATGATCACTATTTAAGCTTAATCAAACCCAATCAGTTAAATGTGTTAACAATTCATACTGAACTGGAAGGCATGTATTACTTAGAATGGTTTAAAAATTTACTTATTAAAATAAAAGATGCCGGTATACATATTGTGCCCATGAAAGCATTGGCACTGACAGTTTTGAAACAAAAGGAAAAAGTACCACACTGCCAACTAATCCAAAAAGAAATTGAAGGCCGAACAGGCTTACTTGCCTGCCAGAATGATTTGTAAGTTAGAAACTGTCATATCTATTAAACCCGCACGATCTGCTTATTACTGTTTCTTCCTTTATTCCTTTCAATATTTGAAGATGTGCTTCAGGGTCTAAGGGTGAATCATCTTCTGCTGCAAAGCTATGCCTTCTTTTACTGTGCTCAGTATTTTTGCGCATATTTTCTAGTTCTGAAAAAGCTGCTAATTTTTCTAGCGTGATTCTATCGTCAAGCAATCGAGAAAACCCATTATTTTCAGTATAAACCATAGTACTATGGTCAATAATACGTTGTTTAAGATCTTGCGAAAAATGATCCCATATTTGCGGAACACACATAAGCGTTGCCTTTATATTAATGACCACTATTTTGGCTATCTGTTGACGCGCTTCAATACTTACAGTAGCAAGGTCATTATCATAAATAATCATAGAAAAAATCGCATCTTCTATTTTCTGATTTCTATACTGCAACCCTAGACGTTGTGTACCATTAAGATTAGAAAATTTTTCATCTGCCACGACTCCCTGCATTTCAAAGACATTGTGTAGTAAATCTAAAAGCTCACTTTTTTGAGGCCCCCTTGGCGTTCCTGCTATTAAACTATTAGGATCAAGTGAACAAAGTGGCGTGCGTGGCCCTTCAGAATATGTGCCTGACCCTTGCCTTGAAAGCTGACAACAGAGACCCGAAAAACTACCATTGCCAGGCACAATTGGTGACCCACTGGCATTAGACTCTGATCCACACAAAAAACTGCTGATACTAAGGGATAAAATTGGTATGATGTAACGATGTGACATAAAAAACCTTTGGTTAAGTCGTTTACATACCTGACATAAAAGCATATAAAAAATTAAAATACTAGGAAAATTTTAAATTAATTTTTTATTAGCTTTCTTACACGTACTTTTTTATGAAATCCTTGCCTAAACAACAGGCATAAGTGTATAAATAAATAATGTTATTTCTTATATTTTCCAATGATGTCAGACTTTAAAAACAGTGTATTTTTACCAAAAACATCCTTCGCAATGAAGGCAAGCCTTAGCGAAAAAGAACCAAACTTCCTAAAACATTGGGATACTATTAAATTATATGATCGTCTTCGTGCCAAAGCTAAAGGAAAAAAGAAATTTATTCTTCATTATGGCCCCCCTTATGCAAATGGTAACATCCATATTGGCCATACTTTAACAGAAACTTTAAAAGATATAATCGTGAAAACCAAGCAAATGCAAGGTTTTGATGCACCACTGGTGCCTGGTTGGGATTGTCACGGACTGCCTATTGAATGGAAAGTTGAAGAAAATTACAAGAAAAAGGGCATCCAAAAACAAGATGTTGATCCTTTAGAGCTGATGAAAGAATGCCGTGCATTTGCAAACAAATGGATCCCCATACAAAAAGAAGAATTTAAACGTTTAGGTATTATTGCTGATTGGGAAAACCCTTATATTACAATGGACTTTAAAACAGAAGCACGCATTGTTCGCGAAATTTCAAAATTCTTAATGAACGGCGCACTATACCGCGGGTTAAAACCAGTCCCATGGTCTGTGGTTGAACAAACGGCCCTTGCTGACGCTGAAATTGAATATAAAGATCGTGTAAGTGATTCTATTTATGTTGCTTTCCCCGTTTTAAAAACAGACCAAACCTATTTAAATGATGCCCATGCCGTCATTTGGACAACGACCCCGTGGACATTACCTGGTAACAGAGCAATCGCTTATGGCGAAGACTTTACTTACGTTCTTTTTACGCATAATGATAAAAAGCTAATCCTTGCAGAAGATTTACTAGAAAATTTTGCACAAAAGCTAGAAATTGAGACACCTGAAATACTCAAAACATTTAAAGGTAAAATTTTACACAACACAATTTGCGCACACCCTTTACGGTCAAAAGGATATGATTTTGATGTGCCATTAATTAGTGCAGATCATGTGACAACTGAATCTGGCACAGGGCTTGTTCATACAGCACCAGGGCACGGACAAGAAGATTTTATTGCTGCAAAAATACACAATATTGATGTGCCGGAGACCGTTTCTGGTGATGGGCTATACAGAGAGCATGTTCCTTTATTTGCCGGCGTTCATGTATTTAAAGCAAACCCGCTTGTGATGGAAGCATTAGATGCTGAAGGGTTCTTATTACATGCATCTAAGTTAACTCATAGCTACCCCCATTCATGGCGTTCAAAGGCACCATTAATTTATCGTGCAACAGCGCAATGGTTTATCTCCATAGAACATAACAACCTACGTAAAAAAGCATTAAGCGAGATAGATCGCGTTAATTGGTTGCCTGAACGCAATAAAAATCGTATAAAATCTATGGTTGAATCCCGTCCTGATTGGTGTTTATCACGCCAACGTGTTTGGGGAACGCCCATTAGTATTTTTGTGCATAAAACAACAGGCGAGCCACTTCGTGATCAAGCAGTACAAGATCGGATCATTAATATTATTGAAGCAGAAGGCGTTGAGGCCTGGATTAAACGTCCATCTTCAGATTTCTTAGGTGAAAAATATAATGAACAAGATTATGAAAAAGTAAAAGATATTGCTGATGTTTGGTTTGATAGTGGCTGTAGCCACGCTTATGTATTACAAGACAGAGATGAACTATCATGGCCTGCTGACCTATACCTAGAAGGATCAGATCAACACCGTGGTTGGTTTCAGTCTTCATTACTAGAATCTTGCAGCACAATGGGCCAAGCACCTTATAATACAGTCGTCACACATGGTTTTACCCTAGATGAACACGGCTATAAAATGTCTAAATCATCTGGTAATGTTGTTGTGCCGCAACAAATTATTGATCGCATTGGTGCAGATGTACTGCGCCTTTGGGTTATTAATACAGACTACACCGAAGATCAACGTATTGGACAAGATATTTTAAAACAACAGGAAGATATTTATCGCCGTTTTAGAAATACGCTACGCTATCTTTTAGGTGCACTAAATGAATATTCTGATGCTGAAAAAGTTGATTACGATGAAATGCCTTCCTTAGAAAAATGGATATTGCATCGGTTAGCAGAACTAAATAACTTACACGTAAAATGTATAGAAACTTATGATCTTAGCACGTTTTATGCAGCGCTACATTCGTTTTGTGCACAAGACTTATCAGCATTTTACTTTGATATTCGAAAAGACGTTTTATACTGTGATCATAAAGATAACACCATACGCAAAGCCACACGCACTGTTATGGACATTGTTTTAAATGCACTGATGCGATGGCTTGCCCCCGTGCTTAGCTTTACAGCAGAAGAAGCGTGGTGGAGCTATACTGTTAGCCAAGAATCGTCTATTCATGAACAAGAATTTTTATCAATTCCAGATGCCTGGAACAATAAAGAACTTGATGAGTATTGGAAAACAATTCGCCACCTTAGAAAAGCTATTACAGGCGCATTAGAAGTTGAGCGTAATGCAAAGACAATTGGTTCCAGTCTTCAAGCACATGCTTTTATTTATGTAACACCGGATATTTCCAAAATATTAAAATCACTGGATTTATGCGAACTATCTATCGTGTCACAAGCCACATTAATGATTGCGACCCCACCCGCCGAAGCATTATCCTTAAACGATGTTGAAGGTATTGGTGTTGTTGTTGATATGGCAAAAGGTAAAAAGTGTGAGCGTTGCTGGAAAATAACGCCTGAAGTTGGGCAAGACGATCGTCAAATACCATCCGTTTGCCACAGATGTGAAGATGTTATACAAAAACAAGATAAGGAACACTAATGAATTGTTTTAATCATAAAAATCAAGCTGCATGTGGATTTTGTTCATGTTGTGCCAAAGGTTTGTGCCATGATTGCGCAACTTTTGCAGAAAACATTATGTGCTGCGACGTGAAAGATTGCCAAGAAAAAGTATCAATTCGTGTCGCCATAAACGATCGTGCTGCGCAATTATATGGACTAGGCAAATATAAAAACATAAAAAAACCACCATTAAGTGCAATGATGTACCTAGCTTTTGGCATTATTTATTCTTCTATCTTTTATTACACTGCATTTTTAGATTGGTATTTTATGCTTCCTGGTGGTGTTTTTTTCATATGGGGTTTAATTCTAATTTTTAGAAAAAATCGTATTAATTATTAAGCGACATCATTAAAAAAAATCCACGGAGCCTTCGCCCCGTGGACTGATAAATAATCAGTGTTTTTTAGAACTAGTTTGTACATCTATCTTGATATTTTTCTAAAAAAGCACTCAGTTCGCTTTTTTGCTTATCCGTGACACGACTATCCTTTTGTAATTCTTTAATTTTAGAACAATTTTCGGGTAAATTTATAGCACCTAAAAGCTTGTTTTTATTTGCATTTTTCATATTGTTTCCGGCATTCATAACAGCCCCAATGCGTCCAATTAAAGCTTTTGCATCCTTATCTAAAACATCAACAGAAGGGGCTTCAATTGCAAGAACAGGCTTATCACTAACAGCAGGATTCAATGAAGATTCTGCTAAGGCTAAAGGAGCCTCCGCAACCTGAAATTCCGCTAACATATTCTCTAACTGCATACCACGCGCTAACAGATTTCTTCTGTCACGCACATAGGGTCCCTTTTTGCCATCGTCAGAAATTGTATCGGCTAAATTACGCATATCTTGGAATTGTGATTGAAGTGCTTCAAGTTTCTTCTGCATTTCAGGTGTGCGAGGTTTATCTACTGCCTCTGCAAGAGCATCAAGTATTTTTTCTGAAAATGCTTGAATTTTTTCTGCTTGTGCAGCATCTGAAGCAGCAGCACTTGTGCCCCTATTAGAGCTATCTTTAGATACAACAAGAGCGCCATCGTTCACGCCTGCATTATCATTAACAACGGCTTCATCATCGGCTTCAATAGGTTGCTGAATAGCAGCCACTGGAGACGGCACGCCTGGCGCCACACCACCAACAGAACATGTCCCCTCTGGCTTATTTAAACTGTCTTCAGTTCTTTTCAATAAAAGTTCAGTACATTTTTCAAGACAGTTTTGCGCCCCCTGGCCAGAACCAACAAATTTTTGAACAAACTGTGTATAAGCTACAACAACTTCAGAAAGCGCGCCTTTAACAGCCTTTTTATTAACACGACCGGTACTATATTGTTCTAATGCTTTTTTAAGATTGGCTTTAATAACTTTAATTTCTTGTTGCATTATTTTTTTAGCACCACGTTTATCTTTCAATCCTTGTGCGCGCGCTGATAGTGCAGACCCACCCTCAGATTCGGCCTTAAGACTTGCAATTTCTGTTTCATTTTTCTTAATTGCTTCTTGGGCTGTTTTAATTTTTGCTGCATTTGCTGCGAGTAAATCTTCTTTATCTTTTATAAGACCTGCATAACGATCAGCTGCTGCTCCCTTTGCCGATTTTGCCTTACCTTGAAGACCTTTTATAGCACCTTGTGTCACACGGTCCATTTTGGCATAGTCTTCTAGCGTTTTATATGTATTCTCGTTTTCACTTTCTAAAACAGAAATCTTCTTTTTCAACTGCTCTGAATTAGGTGTTGCATCTAAAGATGCCGAGTTATCGTTCTCTTCTAAGCTGTCAGATGCTTCTTGCTTTGCAGCAAGATCTGCACGTAAGGCCTTAACTGCTTCCGGTTCATCTTTTCCAGAAGAAAAACCGTTTTGTGCCGCCTCATATGCCTCATGAAGTGCTTTAACTTTTCCCCAGTCAGCAATATATTCAGGTGTTTTATTTGCTACAAGTGCATCAATAGAAACAAGCTGTCCCTTTTGTATAAGCAGCCCAACCAATTCTTTAAATTGTTCTTCAGAACCCTTAACTGCATTTTTTTGTTCTGTAATTTTTTGAATTAAAACGTCAGGATCTTGGGCCACAGACACATTAGTAGGCTCAGCTAATAAGGGGGAGATTGCACCAAGTGCTATTATACTGATGCCTGTTAATTTATTAATATACATACAAAATCCTTTTGATATTAAACATACTTCTTTATCTTCATTATGAAGACAATTCGTTAAAAAATTGTTAATTTACACACAATTTAGTGCTTACATGATGTAAATGAAAAAACTACAGAGATAAAAAACCCGTAGTTTTTTCAAGCTAAATAGACATTACATAAACTGCTCAGTTCTTAAGAACACACATTTTCAGCCGTCATAAGACCTGATTGAATTTTTTCAATTAAGTCATTATTATCTTTTGTTTGAACTGAAAATTGAAACCTTACAAATTGTGAAACTTTATCAACATCCGCATCTGCTGGGCTTACCGTCTCAATATAGCTGACAATGGCCTTACAGTTTTTTGCAGGGTCTATTTTTGTTAATAACTTGGCCCTACTTTTATCATCCATTGAAGGTTTCATATATTTAACGATATTGCCAATAACGGCTTTCATATTCTCATCTAAAACTGGAGCTGCTTGTACTGCTTCTTTTGGTGCAACGACAGGATCATCTTGTCGTGATGGATTTAACGCCACATCATCAGCCTCCATTTTTGGTGTTAGAGCATCCGAAAGAGTATCATCCACAGGAGATACAAGTTCAGGCTCAGGCTTTTGTTCTGGTGCAAGTACGGTTGCACTTAAACAATTTTCTTTATTTTTCTCTGCTCCAATAAAATCATCAATAAATTTAGCATATGATTCATAAAATGCATACAATGCTTTATTGACAGCTTTTTTATTAACGCGACCAGTACTATACTTCTCCAGTGCTTTTTTTAGATCAGCTTTGATCGCTTGTATATCTTGTTTCACTAATTTTTTATCGGCTCGTTTATCGAGTAAGCCCTGTTTTCTTGCAGAGATCCCAGAATCTTGTTCAGATTTTGCTTTTAAACCCTCTATTTTTTCTTCATTTTCTTTGATGGCCAATTGAAGTTTACCAATTTGGCCCTCAACATCTTGAAGCATTGCTTCTGTTTGCTGAATAATCTCTACCTTAGGTGCCTTTCCGGCTTTTAAGCCTTTTAGCTTACCTTCTATAGCCTTTTTTCTGCCTTCAATAGATGCCACTTCATCTTTTTTACCATCATTTTCTAATTCTAGAAATTTAATTTCTCTTTTAGATTTTTCTGCATTTGTATCAGAACTTAAAGAAGCTGAAGTATCCTCTTCTTCTAATCTTGAATACGCATCCTCTTTTTCTGCTAAAGCTGCACGTAACTTTTTAACCGCCTCTGGCTCTTCTTTTTCCGAATTAAAACCGCTTAAGGCGTCTTCATAAGCTGTATGAAGCGCTCTTACTTCTTTCAAAGCCATTGTATAAGCTATATTTTTATTGACCACAAGATCGTCAATGGAAGAAAACACACCTTTTTGTGCTCTCTTTACAGCTTCATCTTTAAAATCTTGGTTAGCAAGATCAACACCAATACGTGCAACAATTATTTTTTGTGCTAGGTCATCTAAAGGATTTTTATCCAATACTTGTAATGGTGCTGCACTAACTGCAGTGGGTTCGGCTAACACTGGTGTCATCAATCCAAGTGCAATAAGGCTAATGCCCGTCATTGTTTTAATATTCATAAAAAATCCTTTTTAAATTTGGAGTACTTACCTATAAACTACAGACAATTAGTTAACAAATCGTAAATTTGATCAACTTTATTATGTGATATAAAGTATTTTTTCTTTATACTAATTGTATATATTTTAAATTTAATATAAATTTTATGCATAAGACGGCTCTATTAACGATAGCAATAGCATCTTTAACACCACTACATAGCTTTTCGTCAACATGTCAAGAGCATGGAAAAGCAAAAAGGCCCCCGCCACTTATTTTGCCAGCAGATTTTGGCATGCCAAAAATGGGACCTGTATTTGAAAATACACATCCTGCGTCCCATAATGATCAAACCAATAGAAAGCGCAGTCGAATAGAAGAACACAATTTCATTCTAATCCTTGTCAAGCATATTACAAGCAACCCATCTGTAAATTTTTTTGAGGATGCCTACATTACAAACACAAATCACCTATATTGCCCTAAATTATGCACTTTATTGACACCCGAACCATGTTTAACAAAAGAAGACTTAGCACAACTCATTAGCGATATAAAAGAACTGATTAATCCGGCTTTTTTCTTACCACCACCTACAGAGGGGACGAAGAAAGATCAAAGGTATACTAATACTGCAAAAGAACCAATCTCCTTAAAATTTGCAAAAACATTGTATGATAGACTAGTAAAAATCGCGACCCCTCAAGAACATGAATTTTTGCATCTAACTGGCGCTTATTTAAATAGGGACGGCACTATATATATGCCAGAATTAGAACGCGTGATTACCATGAAAAGGCTGCTAGAGATACTCTCGACACCAGAAGATGGTGAATTTGCTTTCGCTAGATTATCAAATAAAATACAAGCACTTGTAAGGGAAGAATTTCAACGCATACAAACTTTCAGGGACAGCTGAATCCTTTTAGACAAGGTACACTGCACAATCTAATATTGACACAACCATGATACCCACTTAGTTGTTTAATATAGTAAACATTACAAACGATTTAATATGAAACTTAATAGATTGTTTTTTATATATAAGTGTTAAGGTAGAATAGACTAAAAAAATATCATAATCATTTACGGGGTTATATTTATTGTGATCAATTCTTTTTATAGAGTGTGTTTTAAATTTTTAATTTTTATAACACTTCTTTCTGTAGGTGCATTAGTAATTTATTTAATGCTAGAGGCAGAACGACCTCAGGCACAGAAAATTATTGACTATCAGCCACACCTTGTCACCCGTGTATATGATAAAAACGCCTCTCAAATTACAGAAATTTCATGGGAAAAAAGACTTTACACCCCCTTATATAAAATCCCAAAACGGTTAATATCGGCCTTTTTGGCTGCTGAGGATAAACATTTTTACAAACATCCAGGTATTGATATTCTTGGTTTGCTGAGGGCTGTTATTGACAATACACTACGAAGTGCTTGGCGAAATCGCCCTTCTGGTGCATCAACAATTACGCAACAAGTTGTTAAAAACATCATTGTTGGCAATGCCCGTTCGTTTAAACGGAAAATTTCAGAAGCCTTGACGGCTATTTTAATTGAAAACCATTTAAATAAAGATGAAATTTTAGAAATTTACTTGAATGAAATTTATCTTGGGGCAAAAAGTTATGGCGTTTTAGCAGCCGCACAGACCTACTTTAACAAAACATTAAATGAGTTAACAATTGAAGAATGTGCTTATCTTGCTGCTTTACCAAAAGCGCCCTCATCATATGACCCAATGCGCCATAAAGCAAAAGCTCTTGACAGGCGTAATTGGGTTATATCGCGTATGTATGAAGATGGATATATAACAAAGCAAGAATTAATCGCTGCCAAGAGTACAGATTTAATTACTGTGAAAAACAACGAAGAAAACCTTTATGATTATTTTTCTGAACAGGTACGCCGTGATTTATTAGAACAATTTGGAGAGCAGGGTGTCTATGGCGAAGGCTTAAGTGTGCACACAACACAAGATCCCGAGCTACAGGCATTAACAGAAAGTGTTTTGCACGATGGTTTACTTAAATTAGATCGCAAACGTGGGTTTCGTGGCCCAATTACACATTTAGAATTAGAAGAAAACAATATACCCGTAACACAAGAAGAATGGGATAAATCGGATTTAAGAGATACCCTTATCATGTTGTTAGAACAAAGTACTTATAAAAAGTGGCCACTGGCGATTATTCTTAAAATATTACCTACTTATAACGTCGTCGGGCTAAGTAATGGGCGTATAATGAAATTATCTTCATATGGTAATTGGGGTGAAAATGCTGAAACGTCAAATACAGAACTTATTCATTTATCAATTGGTGACATTGTCTTTGTTGAACCAATAGAAAATGACAGGGTGACATTACAGCAAGTTCCCGAACTGACTGGTGGCATTGTTATTATGCACCCTGATACAGGTGCTGTGCTGGCAGTTGCTGGCGGGTTTGATGCAAAATCTACACAATTTAATGCAGCAACACAAGCACTTCGACAACCAGGTTCTTGTTTTAAGCCATTCGTATATATGGCAGGACTTGAAAAAGGATACAAAGGAGATACAATCATTGATGACAAAGAGGTGAATATTTATCTAGGACCAGGACTTGGATATTATAAACCACAAAATATTTCTAAGGTATCTTATGGCCCAACACCTATGCGTATAGGTTTAGAAAAATCACGCAACCAAATGACGGTACATTTAGCACAAATGGTTGGGATGCAGGCTGTTGGCGAAATGGCAAAACGCTTTGGCTTATATGATAAAGTATACAAAGATTTTTCTCTTTCCCTTGGTGCAGGAGAAACAACACTCCTGAAATTAACAGCAGGTTACGCTATGATTGCAAACGGCGGAAAAAAAGTAACCCCACATTTTATTTCAACTGTTAAAGATAAGAATAATACACAGATATATCAGCATGAACAGGGACTACTTCCCGTATATCAAGCAGATCAACTCATAACAGAATATGATCATTCGAATAAACCTTCAGTATTTGATAATCGCACAGAGATTGTGACACAAAGTGCATCACGTGAAATGATTAGTTTTTTAAGGGGGGCTGTTTTACGCGGCACAGCAATTCGATTAGTTCCACTATGTGAAAAGCGAAAAATTGATTTTTGTGCAAAAACTGGAACAACCAATGAATGCAAAGATGCTTGGATTATTGGGTTTACGCAAAATCTAGGATCTGAAAATCTAGTCATTGGTGTTTTCATTGGCCACCCTCAACCACAATCCATGGGTGAATATGCAACAGGTTCAAAAATAGCCTTACCGTTTATGCACGATCTTTTGAAAAAAATTCCAACAACCTAAGTCAAAATATTTATTTTGAGCAGATAGGATTAAGCAACTATATTCAGCATTTTTTTAATAACCCCAATTCGGGATTAGAATGAAATATAAGCGAGAATTATTGATACGTTTTAATCAATAGACATATTTTTTAAAGCACATACAAAACAATGAAATTCTTCTATCCTTAATGTGCATTTATCGAGGCTTTTAGATGAATTTTGCGTTTTTGATAGGGTTGTTTTCTGATGG
>DPKF01000180.1:0-4730 GCA_003542655.1 Holosporales bacterium | reverse complement strand
TCCACCAAATCAGTGGCCCTCTATCGTTAATTCTATCTCACAATATTTAAGAAAAAGTTAACAAGGCTCAAAATTAATTGTTTTTTTAAGGCCTCAGCAAACCCAAACACCCGATTTCAAGCGATCCAGGGCTATCCAGTTTGTCCAGTCACTACTTTAGTTCTGTGGTTAATATGGTTATCAAAAAAAAACGACCCTAGAAAATGTCATGAATTATTAAATCGAAGAAGAAATGATTTTCATAACCTAGTTAAGGTAAAGTTGCACACACCTATTTGAAAAACACAGAAAATATGCTAAAAAATAACTAGGGATAGACGAAATATAGATTTATGAGTACTCAATTATCAAACAAAGACTTAAAAAGAAACATTCTGTCGTCAAGTATTATTGGAAATGCTTTAGAGTTTTATGATTTTACACTTTGTGGTGTTTTTGTGTCCATTCTTGCAAAAGAATTTTTCTTTGCAACAGACCCTAACACCAGTATTTTGTGGGGTTTTTTTGCATTTTCAGCCGCCTTTTGGACACGTCCTCTAGGCGCATTTGTTTTCGGATATATTGGGGATAGATACGGCAGAAAAGTTGCTCTCACTTGGTCTGTCACCCTGATGGGCGTACCAACACTCATCATAAGTTTACTACCAAGCTATGAACATATAGGTATTTTAGCCCCTATCATTTTAATTATATGTCGCATGTTACAAGGTTTGTGCACAGGCGGTGAATATAATGGTGCTGCCATTTTTGCCTTAGAACATTTAAAAACAAAGCCTGGACTTGTTAGTGGGTTGATATCAGGCTCTTGTGTTGTCGGTGCACTTAGTGCCATGTTTATGGGCTTTATCACAACGCAAGAACAAATGCCAACCTGGGCATGGCGCTTACCTTTTGCATTTGGCGCTATTATTAGTGTGATCGGCTTTTTCATTCGAAGGCACACGATTGAAACCCTAGAATTTATGCAGGAAAAAACCAAGCCACAAGCAGCACCACTAACAACTGTATGGAATGAAGATCGGTCAAGTTTTTTCATGTCTATAACATCAGGGCTTTTTAATGGTGTTTTATCCTATACGTTATTTTCTTTTCTTAGCGTGTATATAACAAAATATGTTGGGTTTACCTTATCGCAGGGTATATTTTACAATCTATTTGGATTGTTGGCCTTTATGACCTTATGCCCTGTTTTTGGCGCATTTAGCGATCAAATAAGCCCTTTAAATTCTTTAAAACTTGCAGGCCGCTTATCTATATTTATACCTGCTATATCATTTTTCTTGTTTCAGATGCATAGCGGATTTTCTATTATTATGGGACAATTATTATTAGGAACACTTGTTGCAAGTTTTGTTGGCCCAAGCCACTATTTTTTACAAACACTATTTCCAACAAATAACAGATATACAGGTGCATCTGTTGGATTTACAATTGGAATGGCTATCACTGGCGGATCGACACCACTTGTCCTAACATTTTTGTTAAATAAAACGAATCACCTTATGGTGCCTGCCATCTATTTATCATTATGGGGGATTATTTGGCTCGTTATTTTGGGCATTCTACACCCGCGCATCAAACTATTCTATAAAACAGGCTCTACTTTTGAAAAAAACAATTTAGTTGTTAATTAACCGATGGTATTATGATCATCCTTAACTATAGTTACATATTGTTTTTAGCTTCTTCAATTAATGTTGCAACGGCATCATACTCTAAATTTTCAGATTGCAAAACACCCAATCCTTCTTGTTGCGGGTGTTTTTGAACATATATGGCAGGTGTAAAATTCACCAACTTATCACCATCACGCGCATCCAAAGTAAGCAATAAAATTTGACGTTCAAAGTCTTTATCCTCAAACATTTTCTGTATATCGTCAATATTTAATCCCAAATCAGTAAGTGCAAAAACCTTTAATAAACCAGCTGGGTCATCCTTTGGAATAAATAACTTTGCTTTAATTTCCTCAACCTTAATACCCGTTTTTTTTGATGCTATCGCCAAAGCATCACTCAGTTTTTGCATATAAGCAGCAGATTCTACTGCATCTTCTTTATTATAAATAACGGGGTGCAACCATTTTTCTTGATTGCGCAAAAACTTACCAAATAGCGCATGTTGATGCTCTCTACCCCTTACCCATGATATCTGCGTTGCTAATAAATCCCATGGTGAATGTGCAATAAATGGGCGTAAAACAAGCAATAAATCACCTGATTGTACCAATTTCATAAGCTGTGGAATAGTTTCATTGTCATAGCCAGCACAATGCGCACACGTTGCAGCACTATAAATAGTCAACTTAACTTTTGCAGTTTCAGGATTGCCATAAACTGTTTCTGGCAATCCTTTTGACGTATTTGTTGTTAAAACAGAGGCTGTTAAAGTATCTGAAGAATCAAATATACCAGAAGACTGTGGCCCTGTGAAAAAATCTGTATTATGTTGCGCAAGTTTTGCGGCCTGTTTGTGTGAAGTTTCTATATTATCAGCTACGCATAACTTTGTTGCACAAACCAACAACAAACAAAAGTAAAAGATGCTATTTTTCATACAAATTCCAATACAATAAATGCATATTAAGATTATCACTACTATTAGGATATTTTGTATTCAACACAACATCAAGCAGACAATTTGCATTTTTTGGAAAAAATTTATAATTTTACTCAAATTTATTAAGACTTTTTTAATATTTTTTCCTCAACCAAAAAGTTAATATACTTCTGACCCTTTTCTAGAATCAAAAGCATCGCGTACACCTTCACCTATAAATATCAATAGACTTAAGACAAATGAAATAGCAAGAAATGCAGTCAATCCAAGCCATGGCGCATGAATATTGTTTTTAGCTTGCGTTATCATTTCGCCCAATGAAGCAGTCCCAGGAGGCAGCCCAAAACCTAAAAAATCTAGAGATGTCAGTGTAGCAATAGATCCATTGAGAATAAAAGGGATATACGTAACTGTTGCAACCATGGCATTTGGCAACATATGTCTCCACAAAATTTGCCGTGTGGGCACGCCTAAAGATTCGGCAGCACGTACGTAATCAAGGGAACGTGTTCTGAAAAATTCAGCACGAACAACACCAACAATCGTTACCCAACTAAAAAGCATCATAATTGATAATAACCACCAAAAATTAGGCTCAACCATCGAAGATAAGATAATCAGCAAATATAAAATGGGAAGCCCACTCCATATTTCAATAAAACGCTGCATAAATAAATCTATCTTGCCGCCAAAATAGCCCTGTATTGCACCCGCAAAAACGCCAATACATACAGATCCAAGTGTTAAGAATAATCCAAATAAAATAGAAGTTCTAAAACCATATAATAAACGCGTTAACACGTCGCGGCCCTGGTCATCCGTCCCAAATAAATTTTCACTTGCTGGTGGTGCCGGTGCTGGCTGTGTTAAATTAAAATTAATGGTAGACGGGCTAAAAGAAACCGGCGCATTTAACATCCAACCATTTTGGGAGATGAGATCTATAACGACAGGATCACGATAGTTTGCCTCTGTTTCAAAATCGCCACCAAATGTTGTTTCGGCGTAGTTTGAAAAAATGGGAAAATAAAATTGTCCCTTATACCTTACTAATAAAGGATTCTCATTACATATCAAATCAGCAAACATAGAAATCAAAAAGACGATAATAAAAAGAACTAAAGATTTTTTGGCTCGTTTATTATTATTAAATTGTGCTAATCGCCTTTTTGAAATTGGTGACAATCGACAGCATGAAAGCATTTTATAATATTATCCTGCCATTCGTGTAACGGGTGTTAGCCTATAATCTAAATAATCTCCAGCCAACTGTGACAATTCATCCAAATGGCTTGAATATAAGTGTCCGGCATTTGGCAGCATCGTATAATCAATATCTATACCACGTTGTGCTCTTAATTTTTCGACTAACGCGGCTACCACGTCGTGCTTAACGTAAGCATCACGAGCCCCTTGAATAATTTTTCCAGATACAGGGCATGGGGCTAAAAAGTTAAAATCATAATGATTTGCTGGTGGACTAACTGCAATAAACCCTTCTAGTTCGGGCCGTCTCATTAACAATTGCATAGAAAGCAACGCACCAAATGAATAACCGGCAACCCAAAATTTTTCAGACATCGGAAGCATGCTCTGCACCCAATCAAGCGCTGACGCTGCATCAGATAATTCACCTTCACCCTCATCATATACACCTTTAGAATTACCCACGCCACGGTAGTTAAATTTCAAAACTGAAAACCCCTTATAGGCAAAAGTTTTAAAAAGAGTATGCGTTATACGATTATTCATTGTCCCCCCCTGTTTTGGATGGGGAGCTAAAACTAAAGCAATTGGAGCATTTTTTTTAACAGCTTGATGAAATCTTCCTTCAATACGACCTGCACACCCATTAAAAATAACCTCTAACACTACTCAACCCCTTTTTATGCATATAAACAATCACATAAATAACCTAGCATATATCTACCAAATTCTGAAGAGAAATCTGATAAATATAGAGCCGAAAAAGCACAATCATTACTTAAAAATTGAATAAAATATATTATTCTTCTTATTCTTTATGTATCATAGAATTTGGAGTTTATCTTTATTGCACACATTAATGTCAGAATCTGAAATACTCTTTATGATGACAGCAAAAATATGTCATGATTTGTCTACCCCCCTTGGGGCCATGGGGATGGGCCTAGAATCACTAAAAGACGAAG
>DPKF01000135.1:9720-16358 GCA_003542655.1 Holosporales bacterium | reverse complement strand
ACAGTGGACGAACTATCAAACCATAAATTACTTGTCTATGGAGGCGGTGCCGCAGCACCAACAGATCATGTGAATATGTTATTACACCTAGGCGCTAAACTTTATGAAGTTCGTGAACCCTTTATACAGTTACCCAGTGCTTTTGGGTTATTAGAATGCGTACGGGCAGGCATGGGCATCGCCTTAGTAGCAGATTATATTGCCCGTGATTATGACGATTTAATCCCATTATTCCCAGATATATCCCACCCTGTCAGTGAAATGATTATGGCCTACCCAAAAGAACTAATTGGTACAAAACGCATAGAGGCATTTTTAGATTTCATCAGAAAAGAAGCGGCAAAATTAAAATAGGCTGCAATCTGTTTGACGATTATAAAGAAAGCTCGTCTTTAATCAGTTTCCAGAGTTTTTTATCTTTGTTACGCGTCGATACCCAATCACCATCCATATATTCAAAATGATGGGCGCCCGTTACAGGCGTTGATACCCAAAGTTGTTGTGTCACGCCATGGTAATTTATTTGATAAGTGCCTTTAGCATTATTTAAAATAAGTTCTTGCCCATTAATATCCACATCATCAAAGTCATTTTCTTCACACCAATCAAATATTTTATTAATTTCAATTTCAGCGCGCTTAGAATTATGCATATTTTACCTAAAGTAATGGTGGAGCCAAGGGGAATCGAACCCCTGACCTCTACAATGCCATTGTAGCGCTCTACCAACTGAGCTATGACCCCTAACTGTTTTATCCTAGCAAAGCTTAATAGATATAATCAATGACATTTTAAGAGAAGTTTTATATTAAGTATACCATTTTTAGTTTAAATAGGCACCTTCTCTAAACTAGAGAGTCATATTTTAACCTATATATTTCTATCTATAATTAAATAAATAATCAGGTAGTGCACCCCCTATGAATTGAGCACACATAAAAATTATTTAAAATTTATCAAAGATGTACGTTATGCTATACTATAAAGAACACTATTTTAGCTCAAGGACCTTTTATGAAAATTCATTTTTCAGCCACTCCAGACGAAAAAGGTGTACTGGTTTTACCGGTATGCTCTGAAAAAACGCTCACAACTGCCTCTGCCGTATACGAAAACCAAACCTATGGCCACCTTTCAAAAGCAATGGACGCTGCTAATTTTTCTGGTAAAACGGGTGAAGTCGTGCGCCTATATGTGCCAGCTGGCACAACCTACAACCAAATTATATTAATTGGCATTGGCGATGCCTCAGCACTTACACTTCAAAAATTTGAAGAAATTGGTGGAAACATTTTTAAAACCATAGAAAAAGAAATAAACGTCGTTATCGACTTTTCCGCCATTCAAAAAACAAAAAATATGAAGCCTTTTGAATGGACTGCACATTTAGCAGCCGGCTTAGAGCTTAGAAGTTTTAAATTTTTGAAGTACAAAACAAAAAATAAAGAAACCTTAGAATCGACACTTGAGAATGTAACCTTCAAAGTATCTGAAGATTCTTTAGCACAAACAATTTTCAGCCAGCTTCAAGCGGTAACTGAGGGTGTGTTTTTAACACGTACACTTGTCTCAGAGCCACCAAACGTTTTATATCCAGAAAGCATGGGCGATATTGCAAAAACACTCTCAAAAATTGGCTTAAAGGTAGAAGTTTATAACAAGAAAGATTTAGAACGTCTAGGTATGGGTGGCTTGATTGGCGTTGGTCAAGGAAGTGCTAAAGAACCAAAACTTATTGTAATACAATGGTTGAACGGTCCCAAAGATCAAAAACCTGTTGCCCTTGTTGGAAAAGGTATAACATTTGATACAGGCGGCATATCCATTAAGCCGGCTGCCAATATGGAACACATGAAATATGACATGGGTGGATCAGGTGTTGTCATAGGACTTATGAAAACACTTGCTCTTAGAAAAGCAAAAGTTAATGTTGTGGGCGTTATGGCCATGGCTGAAAACATGCCATCAGGAACTGCCTATAGACCCTCTGATATTTTAACAACCATGTCTGGCCAAACCATTGAAGTTCAAAATACTGACGCTGAAGGCCGGGTCATTTTGGCAGATGCGCTCTGGTATACGCAAGATCGTTTCAAACCGCAAACGATGATTGATCTTGCAACGCTTACGGGTGCTGTTGGTGTTGCCTTGGGCGACCAACATGCCGGTTTAATGTCAAACAATCATGAACTGGCTGCAAAATTATTAAAAGCAGGTGATGATGTAAACGAGCCTATGTGGCGTCTTCCCCTCACAGAAAACTATGATAAGTTTATGGATTCTGATGTTGCTGATATTAAAAATATTAGCGCAGGTTCAGGTGCGGGCACAATAACAGCCGGTCAATTCTTGCAGCGCTTTGTAAACAACACACCATGGGCGCATATTGATATTGCTTTCATGGCATGGGACAAGGTTGGAAACAAGCCGCTTTGTGAGAAAGGTGCAACTGGTTATGGTGTGCGCTTACTGAATAAATATATAAAAGATTCTTTTGAATAGATCTAAACGACCTTAAGTAGGGATATTTTTTCCCTACTTACTTGCTTTTTATCCAAAAATCTTTTAAATTATTTAAGTATTGCGGAGAGGTGGCCGAGCGGTTGAAGGCGCACGATTGGAATTCGTGTATACGGTATCCCCGTATCGAGGGTTCGAATCCCTCTCTCTCCGCCATTTTATATGGCTCGAACTTTTTGGGCGCGGCAACAACAGACCGCCTGCAACACAATGCCTCCCTCGTAAAGTGAGTTAGCAGTATTGAAAACAAAAAAATCAGCCAAAATGAACCTAAATCTTTAGGCTAACCTGCTGCTATTAGACTGCTAATTGACGATTCATTAAAATTGCAGAACCATCATGAGAAAGTCGTGTCTAAAAACAAGAAATATACCTCTCTTTATACCTAAATTATGTTAGTGTCATTAGATGCGATAGAACCTAACTGGTCACGGGTTAGAAAAACACATAGAAATTTTTTGTAAGACCGCAGCTGGTTCGGGACGTATATGCTCATCCAAACATCCGCGTGAAGGACGTCGGTCCGTCATGTTAAACACGTCATAAAGCGTCAAATTATTTAGTGTTTCATTTTTCTTTGTTATCTCATAAAAATAAAAATCTCTCGAACCCCATGACCCGTAGGTAAAAAACACACCAACTTGTATAGAGGGACGCCATTTCTGCCATATAGGACTGAAATGAACCGCCGTACTATTCAGGTGTTGTTCAACAATAAAACGCGGGGTAAACCATACTTCAATCTTGTTTTTATTTTCTGGATTCTTCTCCTGACGATAACCTGTTGAGATACTGACATATTTTCCTGCTTCTCCGCAGCCTGACAAATCAAATATACCGTATAAGAGATTCGCTAGATCTTGAACAGAAAAAATCATCCTGCCAATATCACTCTTAGGATCTGGTTTATAGATAAGTTTTAGCTTTAAAAAATCCTGATACGCTTCTTCATTGGCTTTGGACGCAACAGAAATCAGCAAATTTGTTCCAATCGATTTTTTTTCTTTTATCTTAAGAAACTCTATTTGGAACTGGTTAATCATACTTATTACTTGCCGCCCCTCGTGTTGTTGAAGCGTTGTTCGTATTTGCAGTTCTGCTGCCATAAGATTATTAACTGCATTGGCACACTTTTTCAACGGTTGCAGCCCAGCTTGATAACGTGTATGGATGGGAGCCATTTGCGTTTTAGTGTGTCTAATTTGCCGAATCTTGCTTTCAGGGAGCATCTGACTGTCTGTTCTTGATCTAGAGGATGAAATCGCCGGAATGTCTAAGGGTGTTGAGGCGGATAAGGGTGATAAAGTACTTAGTCCTAAAACAACCTTTTTCAATAAACTGTTTAGAAGTTGGTAATGGGGGGCAAAGTTTTTCGCTCTCTTATTTTCTTTATTAGAAGCGTGCTTGTAATTTATAAAAGTTTGGATATTTCTAATCATACTTGTTACATTCCCGGTTCTGTAATATATTTAACAACAAGAATACTTTATAAATGATGTAGGTTTAATATTATACTGCAATACCTAAGTATATAACCTATAGTATAGGTATTTTATTATACAGTCAACTCAAAACTTTAATACCTAAAATTCCTACTTTGGCAAGAAGCTACCGAGATTTCCGCTATGGCAGGTTAACCTTTCTGAGACAACGAATGTATCGTTGGATTATCGAGTCTTTCAAAATAACGCACACTCCATGCGAAACCTAGAGCCAAGGGAACCATCAAAAACCAAAGTCCATAGTATCCAAAACTTTCTGTAATCAATAAGAGACCAAAAGATGTTACAACATACATGATGGCCCGCGTTAACGCATACAAAAATGTTGAGTAGGTAAAACGCTTTAAAACAGGGAAATGGATATAAAAAACAGCAAAACCTGGATGAGGACTTAACCCACAGGTTAAGGATAAAACTTGAACAACAAAAATAAGAGACGGAGATTTTGCAGATGTGAGCGCATAGGGCAATAAAACAATCAAAAAGATATTCAGATAACCTCGCAATTTAAGAATTTTAAGAGGGTAAATTTTATAACTTAAAAGAGCGAGGGGTATAACGGTTATAAAATCCAATACTGTAACCAAAAGATTTTGCGTAATAACCTGTTCAGGGGTATAGCCAAATTGGTATTTCAAGATATTACCACAAAATATATATGACAGATAAAAATAGAGTGGCCAAGGACAAAAAATCAAAAAATATGCGATGATTGTTTTTTTGATATTCAAAAACTTTTGTTCAATATGTTGCGTTTTTATTTTTTGATTCTTTTTTTGTTTGGCTTCCAAAAACTCTTTGGTTTCACGCAGTTTTGTACGCGCAACAGATCCAAAAATGGCTATAGAGGCGCCAATCCAAAAAACAAGACGCCAATTTGAATCTGTACTGACTACAAAAGTAGAAACAGCCAAAGCACACATACCACCCAGAACTGAAAATGCCGCAATTAAAGCAACAACAGGATAACGAGCCGGAGGCGTCGTCACTTCCGTTAAATAAATTTCTGCCCCAACGATTTCGCCCATAGACGACAACCCCTGAAAAATGCGACAAATTGTCACCATCCATGCAGAGGCAATGCCAATCTGGGCATAGGTGGGTAACGTTGCCATAGCAATGCAAGAAAGAGCCATCATGGCTGTCGTTATAATCACCGTTGCCTTTCGTCCTATATTATCCCCTATGTATCCAAACAATAATGCGCCAAATGGTCTTAAAACATAAGTTGAACAAAAGGCAAAAGCCGCCAATAAAGAAGCCGTATGGGGATCTGTTTTGGGGAAAAAGAGTTCATTCAGAAGAACAGCCATATGCACATAAAGCATCAAATCAAAATATTCAAGAAAAGTGCCAATCTGAAGTAACACGGCTGTTTCTTTTTGATTGCGCGTTAGAGAAGAAAAAATACTCATAGTGACTCCTTCACGTCTAAATACATAATTAGTAGTCTAATGGCATTCCCTATGTGCACGATAATGCCTGCAGGTTGGCCTAAATATCTGAGTTCATTCTAGCTGATTTTATTGGTTTAAATATAGCAAAAAAGTATTATGTGCACGTTCAGCTTAAATAACCCTCTAGAATTTTATATAGGTGATTGTTATATTATAGTCATAGCTTTAGTCATATTTTAAAAATAACGCAGCAACTTTATGAAATCTTTTCAACACTCTATACTAGACTTACAAAAATTCTGGGCAGATCAAGGGTGTTGTATTTTACAACCCTATGATTTGGAAGTTGGTGCAGGGACCTCTCATCCGGCAACACTTTTGCGTGCTTTAGGACCAGATTTTTGGCATTGCGCATATGTTCAGCCATGTCGGCGACCAACAGATGGGCGCTATGGAGAAAATCCAAATCGCACACAATATTATTATCAGTTTCAGGTTTTGATGAAGCCTGCCCCATCAAACCCACAAGAATTATTACTTCAAAGTTTAAAATCTTTTGGGTTAGACACAGCGGCACATGATATGCGTTTTGTTGAGGATGATTGGGAAAATCCATCACTCGGTGCAGCCGGTCTTGGTTGGGAAGTTTGGTGTGATGGTATGGAAATTATTCAGTTCACCTATTTTCAACAAGTAGGCGGCATTCAATGTAACCCCGTTCCGGTTGAAATAACATATGGGCTAGAGCGTATTGCAACTTTTGTTCAAGACGTTAATAGTCATTTTGAATTAGACTGGAATGGCGCTAAAGGCGACAAAAAATTAACTTATGCAGATATTTTTAAACGAAGCGAACAAGAATTTTCAGCCTATAATTTTGAACATGCCAATACGAATAACCTATTTGAACATTTTTCCAACCACGAGGAAGAATGTCAAAAATTGTTAGGTCATAATTTAGCATTACCTGCTTATGATCAATGCTTGAAAGCAAATCATATGTTTAACTTACTGGATGCACGAGGTGCAATTTCTGTAACTGAAAGAGCGCTATACATTGCACGTGTTCGAAACCTCGCAAAGGGTTGTTGTGAAACGTGGGTAAATAATCAATAACGTATGAACCAATTTTTTTTATCCTACGGTTATTCTTTTTTATTTATTCAACTCAACACGCAGTAATTGTCTGATGGGCCTCCGTAAGTTCCCACAAAATCCG
>DPKF01000135.1:0-9587 GCA_003542655.1 Holosporales bacterium | reverse complement strand
CTCCACCAAATCAGTGGCCCTCTATTGTTAGAATATAGGGAGATTATTAAAATAAAGTTAATCGCATGAAAATAAGTTTTCAAATGGATTCAATTTTTTGCAAAATGCCTTAAAAGGCGTGTATACTTATGGTAAATGAACTTTTTCAGGTCCTATCCTTGTCAGATTTAAGTAATCATCTTGTTGATTTTTTTGTTGAAATTTTCTCAGAAGAAATCCCTGCGCGTATGCAAAAAAAAGCCGTTTGCGATTTTGAAGACTTATTCATCCTAGAGCTCAAATCCCATGGAATACTGTATGAAAATGCAAAAACGTTTATCACGCCTCAACGCATGGTTTTTAAAGCTGACATTGCCGCCCAGACAAAAGGTACCTTAGAAGAAAGACGCGGGCCAAAGACAGCCGCACCAGATAAAGCCTTAGAAGGTTTTTTAAAATCAGTTGGTTTAACTAAGCATGATCTGATCGTGAAAGAGGATTACTATTATGCATGCCTTCAAACACCCTCAAAAAAGGTACAGACTGTTCTACCGGGTTTACTAGAATCCGTTTTAAAAAAAATGCCATGGCCAAAAGTAATGCGCTATCCAGGGTCCAGTCTTCCCTGGGTTCGTCCCATTCGCCATATTATTTGCAGTTATAATGCCGAACCAATAATTTTTGATGCGCCGTATGTGGGCTTAAAAACAGTGTCGTTCACAAAAGGACATCGTTTTTTATCGCCTCATAATGTGCCCATTACATCCTTTTCCAGCTATGAATCTGATCTTGAAAAAGCATGTGTTATATTGGATCATACAAAGCGTCGTTCGATAATCTTGCAGCAGCTGAAAAAATTAGCAGATCAAAAAAATCTAACCTTAAATTTGAATGAATATCTGTTAGACGAAGTGACAGGCTTATGTGAAATGCCCGTAACATATGTAAGATCTATCAATGATCAATTTATGGGGTTGCCTGAGTGTGTTTTAACAACCTCCATGACTTACCATCAAAAATATTTTTCATTTTTTAATAAAGATGGAAAATTAGCACCTTACTTTGGTGTGATAACCAATAATACACCACCTTGTGTTGAAAAAATGTTAAAGGGATATGAAACCGTTCTAACGGCGCGTCTTTCTGATGCTGTGTTCTTTTTTGAAACAGATGTTAAAACACCCCTACTTGATTTTCTACCAAAGCTCAAAACAGTTTTATTTCAAGATAAGTTAGGAACCGTTTATGATAAGGTGCAAAGATTATTGTCGGGTACCGATGCTGATAATGCATTAAAGCAGGCGATAGCGTTATCAAAGTGTGATTTGGTCTCGTTAATGGTTGGTGAATTTCCAGAATTACAAGGGAAAATAGGTCATTTGTATGCCTTAAAACAAGGCGTTGATAGAAACGTGGCAGACTGTATTGAAGGGCATTATTTGCCCCAAGGCATTAAAGATGACCTACCAGCATCGCTATTGGCCAAAAAAGTTTCCATTTTGGATAAAATGGATTCTATTGTTGGTTTGTTTGGTGTGGGGTTAAAACCGACAGGATCAAAAGACCCTTTTGCCTTGCGTCGCCAAGCTTTAGCTATTATCCGCATTCTTCTAAGCGATGATTTTTTAACATTTGATTTATCAACACTTATTCATAATTCAATTAACCAATACGAAAAGTCGGGTATACAGCTAGAAAAAGATACATTTGATCAAGTAAAAACATTCATTCTGGAACGATTCTATCACTACATGCGGGATTTATATACGCATGACGATATCGTGGCTGTGACCAATATATTGGATAAAGATATTTTAACTTTAGGTCTTGTATCAAAACGTATAGCGGCTTTTTCTGCGTTTTCAAGTACAGAACAAGGTGAAAAAATTAAACAAGCCTACCGTCGTGCAAAAGGTGTGTGTACGAATGAGGTAACAGTTTTGGTGGTAGATGCGTTTTTTAAAGCTTCAGAAGAGACTATTCTGTTTGAAGGTATCAAAAAACTTGCAAAACAAGTGCAACCTTTGCTCGATAAACATGATTATAACAGTGCAATGAAGTCACTTGCGCATTTGCAGCAACCCATAAATAATTTTTTTGCAAATGTTATGGTGAATGTGGACGATCAACAAATTGCAGATAACCGCAAGGCGCTGTTAACTATGTTTATTATAGAAGTACGTAAAATCGCAGACTTTTAATATCACATCTATTTTTACCTATTATTTTTTTCATAAAATAATTCGACATTATTTATATATAATCCACTTTAATAGTGTCTCTAAGATATGTTACTTTAGTCGTAAAGTTAATATTTTTTCCTAGAGTTTATTGATGGATATTTTTTCAGCGTTTGTGATTATTTTGGTTATGATGGTCGCCATCATTATTATTCGTGCCGTGCAAGTCGTGCCACAAGGTTCTGAGTATACTGTAGAACGCTTTGGTGCTTACACACACACACTTAGGCCCGGCCTTCATTTAATTATACCAATTGTTGATGCAATTGGCGCCAAAATTAACATGATGGAGCAGGTTTTAGATGTACCATCACAAGATGTTATTACAAAAGATAACGCAGCTGTAACTGTTGATGGTGTGTTGTTTTTTCAAGTTTTGGATGCAGCAAAATCTGCATATGAAGTATCACAGTTAACACGCGCCGTTTTAAACATTACAATGACAAATATTAGAACCGTTATGGGCTCTATGGATTTAGATGAATTATTATCACAACGTGAAGTAATTAATGCAAAATTATTGGCTGTTGTTGATGATGCAACAGGACCATGGGGCACAAAAGTAACACGCATTGAAATAAAAGATATTAGACCGCCAAAAGACCTTGTCGAGTCTATGGGGCGACAAATGAAGGCAGAGCGGGATAAACGTGCTGTTATTTTAGAATCTGAGGGTGAACGCCAAGCACAAATTTTAGAGGCTGAAGGCATTAAACAATCCATGATTCTAAAAGCTGAAGGTCGCATGGAATCTGCAAAACTGGATGCTGAAGCACGTGAACGTTTAGGTGAAGCTGAAGCAAAAGTCACAATCATGGTGTCAAAAGCTGCACAAGATGGCGGTGCAAAAGCACTCAATTATTTTGTTGCACAAAAATACGTAGAAGCATTTGGAGCACTTGCAAAAGCACCAAACCAAAAAATTATTATGATGCCGATGGAAACAAGCAGCTTAATTGGAACATTAGGCGGTTTGGCAGAAATTGCAAAAGATTCTTTCCAAGATAAAAAAAATAAATAATTCACACACAAATTTACAAGCCAGGCTAGGGTACAAATAATGACTCCACATAAAAACTTATTGTTTTTCACACTGTTTTTTTGCACCCTCTTTCCCCCCGCTAACGGTAATGAAAATAACCAACAACAAACAATAGCGTCTGAAAAAGGGATCCGGGAAAATAAGCACTTTTTAAAACCCCACAAAGCTGAATACACAGTTTCCTTATTAAAAAAAACAGAGAATATTAAAAATGTAACAGGTACAGTTACCATAAGAATTCTGGATTCTTTTGGATGGACACTTGAGTACCACGTCAAACTTAAAATTTTTCATGATGACAATACTGAGGATTGTTATGAAAGCACGTTAGCCTCTTTTGAAAACGATGATCACAAAAGTTATAGATTCACCCTTAAAACGTCATTAAACAAAGAAATTATGGCTATGGTTCGTGGCAAAGCCGTTATAGATGATGAGGGGGCAACTGTTACCTATAAAAATCAAAATGATAGTAATTTAGATATAGCAGAAACGACATTATTTCCGATTCACTTGCTAAAAACATTATTGCAATCTGCTCAAGGTAAACCAACAGTCAACACCTGTGATTTTTTTGGGTATTATAATACTGAATTTATGCCTCTTCGCATGCACACAGTTATGTGCGCAAAAGAACCACTTATTAATGTGAATGGTATGACTGATATTGATTTCAAGAAATCATATCAAATGAAGATAGCCATCTATCCTATTGGTGACGAGCAAATTATGGATCCAATATCGACACTTTCAAAAATAATACAAACAGATGGTATCACTGTGTCTGAAGAGTTATTTTTCCCAGAATTTGACTTTACAATTAAGACTCAGCTTAGTAGAGTGGAACTCTATAAACCAGATCCAGAAGATGATTCTCTTGTTCCCGTAGCTCAGCAGGATAGAGCGCAGGATTCCTAATCCTGAGGCCGTGGGTTCGAATCCCGCCGGGAACACCATTTCCTTTTCAATTGCTCTATTTTTATGTAGACTTATACTTGATACTATAAAAAAATTCATTTATGTTCCGCACAAAAAAAACACGTAATGCTTTTGACATATGGCCTGCCTATGTGGATATTTTAGCCACCGTATTAATGGTCTTAATTTTTGTTTTAATGACATTTGTTTTATCTCAAATTTATTTAAGCGAATCCATAGTTGGTAAGGATAGTGTCATTGAAAATTTGAATTCAAAATTAGCATCCCTAGATGAAAATTTAGAAATTGAAAAAAACCGTTTAAAGGAAGCGCACGTTAAAATAAAAAAATTGGGTGATGACTTATCCTTAGAACTTGATGCGAACATAAAATTATCATCAGATAAAAAAGAATTAAACCTTAAACTTGAAAATATACTGAAGGATTTTAAAAAGGTATCAGATTTACTAGATGAAGAAGCTCTGGCTAACAAAAAAGATAAAATAACAATTGACGATTTAACGAAAGGAATTGAAAAACTATCCCAGGAATTAGAAGCTATTAAGCAACAAAATATGCAACTTACCAAAGAGAATGATACCAATAAAGATTTAACACGTGTTAATTCGTATCGTTCTGAATTTTTTACAAAGCTCAAATTAGCAATTGGTGAAGTCGATAATATGCAAGTTGTTGGCGACCGTTTTGTGTTTCAATCAGAATTGCTTTTTGCCCCAGGATCCACAGACTTGGGGGCTGTTGGACAAGAAAAACTAGAAAAGCTGGGACTCACTTTAAAAGAAATTTCAAAAAAAATACCTAAAGACATTAACTGGGTATTACGTGTTGATGGACATACGGATCATGTTCCTATCCGTCATGCTTTTACATCAAACTGGGAATTATCATCAGCGCGTGCCATATCGGTTGTAAAATTTTTAATGAAGCAAGGTATTAATCCTAAAAATTTGGTAGCGGCAGGTTTTGGAGAATTTCAACCACTAGCTAAAGGGGCAGACGATAATGCGCGCGCTCAAAACCGACGTATTGAATTTAAACTAGACCAAAGATAAGTTTGTTTTTTTCCATAATAATCTAAACATAAAAAAAGGGGGGCCTTCCCCCCCTGTAAGAAAAATATAACACTCTATTTAGTGTTTAACTGTGCTAATTTTTCAATGAGCATTCTTATATTTTCTTTAATACTACCTTCATTTGCTAGACGCAACCTAGCTATACCAACAAAAGCATCACTAACTGTTGCAGTAAATTCAGCATTCAGGTCTTCGTTTAAGATTTTTTTATCTTTTTTCACATCATCCACCCCATAATTTACTGAGGATGTAACCGTCATATCAAATCCAAAAAAAGGCTGCTTCAAATTTTTAAGGTTAGCGGTCAATACATACATACTTTTGTCTTTAGACAAATAACCCGATTCCTGGAGCGATATTTCTAAAGCTTTTTGAAAATCTTCAGCAGATACTTGTGACGTCCACAAGGGATTTGTATCTTTTCCACCTTGTACCGGATTTAAAAAAATCGCATGATGTAACTTTGACGATGGTTCAGCTTTAACACACTGTGGTGCCATATAAACCATATTCTTATATTCTGCGGGTGAAGCACAACCTGATAAATATAAAACAGCTGCCAACGACACATACGTTTTTATTCTTTTGAATTTCATTTATTGACCTTCCTTAATTAAAAAATGAACTTATTCCATCCCTAGCCTATCACTTTTAACCTACAAAAAAAAATAGCATTTACAATTGACATGAAGAATCCCATGCAATTTGATCATGCTGCTTTTTTCTGATACAAAAACCTCTCAGTATATAAAACAACCGATTTGTTAAGTATTAATAAATCGTTAGCAAAATAGAGAAAAAACAGAAAAAAAGTACTAATTATTGGAAATTCCGTCTTGTACGCTTTGAATGTTCAGACTATTCTAACAATATAAGTATTTTTTTTTATTTTCTATGTTTCGTTTTTTTAAAAATAAATTTTTTCTTGTAACTACATTATTTTTTTCTATTCAATTCTCACCAAGTGTTTTTGTTTTTGCTGAAGTGCAAGCCGTTAAAACAGAATTAGAAGTAAAAAAAATACTAGATAAAACAACAGATAAAACGCTTATTTTTTTTGATATCGATTATTTATTGCTACAACCTGAAAAAGATTTTTTACAGATGGGTGCTTTAAAACATCACAACGAAGTTGTCTCCTGGAATTTAAATCGTCTTAGTCCGTCAGAACAAGATGTTGTGGTTAGTGCTATGTTAGCTTTAGAACCATCAGTTGTATTATCACCAGAACTTATTAAAAAAATAGCAATATTGAAAAAGAAAAAGCGAACACTGATTGGGATTTCTAGTGAATTAACGGCGCCTGTCGATTTAGCAGAAAAAAAATCCATATCCATGATGGAAGAAAAACTACAGAAGTTAAAAAAATATGGTATTCACTTTTTAGGGCCTAACGAAACAATCACATTCGATAATATTCCAGAAAATAAAGGATCGCGCCCCGTTTACAAACAGGGTATTATTTTTACAAATGGAGAACGCACACCACGTGGCGATATTATTAAAAATTTTCTAGAAAAAATTAAAACCGCAGAAAAATTTGATTCTGTTGTATATATCGATGATAAGCAAGCAAATTGTAATGAGGTTTATGAAGAATTTTCAAAACTAGAAAAACCACAATTTAAAAAAATAACAGTTTTATATTTTAATAAAGCATTGTTATTCCCAGAAAAACAAATGGAAACTGTACCCTTTGAACGTAAATTTATTGAATTTATACGGTCTACGAAAACCGTAACCCCATAATACTTTTGCCACTTGTCTTTAACCACTTTTGTGCATCTTTGTAATTTGGTTCTAAAATTTCAACCAGCTCCCAAAAACGCTCACTATGATTCATTTCAACTAAATGGCACACTTCATGGGCACATAGATAATCAACGACATGGCTTGGTGCAAAAATAAGACGCCACGAAAAGTTTAAGTTTCCTTTTGAAGAACAGCTTCCCCAGCGTGATTTCGTTTCTTTAACTGTGATTTTCTTAAATGTTTTTCCCATTGTTTGTGCATAGACAAAACAGCGCTGATAAAGAATTTTTTGAATCAGGTCGCGCAAACCAAGTTCTAAAATACCACTAAATGTTGATGGCGTTCCCGTAATATCAATACGATTTTCAACAAAAAGCATACTTTTTTTTGGATCAACCTTATAGTTAATCGTATAATTTTTCCCAAGAATAGGGAGGATGTGACCATGCCCTAAAATAGGAATAAGTTTTTTTGGTTTTGTCAGCTGTTTTTGTATCCAGGGTTCGCAGCGTTTTAAAAAAGACTGAATATCAAAATGGGCCGTGTTATAAGGCGTGGACAACCGAAAAGTGTCATCATGTTGATTGTAAGCCAGCTTTAAACGCTTGGATCGCTGATTTTGCAAAAGCGATATTTTAACATTCAAAGGACCTTCAATTATTTTATGTAGAGGCTTTAACATTAAGGAAATATTTTAAAATACAGTTACCTTTATTGTAATGTAAGTATGTGCTTGTTTGCAAATATGATTGAAAAAACACCTGTTTTACGCTAGGATGCAAGGGGTATATATAAAGAAAAATAATATCATGATTTTTAAATCATCTTTTTTAATTGAGGCAAAAGAACGTGGTTTTATTTATCAAGGCACAGATCTTGGCGCCCTTGATGATTTAATGTCTAAACAAGCTATTACGGCCTATCTTGGCTTTGACCCAACCGCAAACAGCCTGCATGTTGGCCATATGGTTGGATTAATGTTTTTACGTTTACTTAAAAAACATGGGCATACGCCAATTGCCTTAATTGGTGGTGCAACAGCAAAGTTATGCGACCCATCCGGCAAAGATGCTATGCGTCAAATGTTATCAGATGATGAGATTAATCAAAATATAGAAGATCTAAAACCGTGCTTTGATCGTTATTTAAATGTTGATGCGCAAAATAAAGCGTTCATTCTTAATAATAACGATTGGCTCAGTTCCCTAAACTATATTGATTTACTTCGTGATTATGGGGCACATTTTTCAGTAAACCGCATGCTGACTTTTGATAATGTAAAGCTGCGTTTAGAACGTGAACAAACATTAAGCTTTTTAGAGTTTAATTATATGGTTTTGCAGGCCTATGATTTTGTTGAATTGAATAAAAAATATAACTGTGTCTTGCAATTAGGCGGATCCGATCAATGGGGCAACATTGTAAGCGGTGTTGATTTAGGACGACGCATTTTAAATAAAACATTATATGGCTTAACAGCACCTTTAATTACCAATTCTAGTGGTGCAAAAATGGGGAAATCTGCAGCAGGTGCCGTATGGCTAAATGCTGACAGGCTTCCTCCTTATGATTATTGGCAATTTTGGCGTAATACCGATGATATAGATGTTAGCCGCTACTTAAGATTATTTACAGATATTGACCTTAAAGAAATTGAACAACTTGAAAAAGCTGACGGATCAGCTTTAAATGATGTAAAAAAAATACTGGCAGATGCGGCAACAATTTTAGCCCATGGACCTGACTGTTTGTCAGGTATTCATAAGACGATTCAAAGCGTATTTGAAGCATCTTCCACCACAGATTTATCAAGCTTGCCAACCTTTGAAATAGCGCAGGCAGACCTTAAAACACTTTTGATAGAAGATTTGTTAGTGTTTGTAGAGCTTGCAAAAAGTAAGGGTGAAGCGCGCAGATCTATACAGGGGCGCGGTGTAAAAATAAACGATACAATCATAGAAGATCCAAAGTCAATGATGGCTGATTATCTGAATGATACCTTAATAAAGATCTCATTCGGTAAAAAGAAACACCATGTGCTTAAAGTGATTTCATAAAGAATGCGCTTATTTCTAAAACTTTTTTCTTATTTGCTAACCCCATTTATTTATATTCTTGTTAAAAAACGTGTTTATAAAGGGTTAGACGACCCTATTCGCTATAAAGAACGTTTTGGCATCACCAATGTATCGCCAAAAAAAAATGCGGATGTTATTTGGTTTCATGCAGCCAGTATTGGTGAATCTGTTTCAATTTTACCCATATTAAATGAATGGCGGATACAAAGGCCTCAAGATCAAATTCTGGTTACAACTGTAACGAAAACGTCTGCTAAAATTATGCAAGATCGTATGCCTAAAGGGTGTATTCATCAGTATGTTCCTTTTGATTTAACTCATTGGGTCTGTCGATTCTTAAATCACTGGCGCCCTAAAAAATTAATTGTGGTGGAGTCTGAATTTTGGCTCAATATGATATTAGAAAGCCATAACCGTGGTATTAAAATCTTTAATATAAATGGAAAATTGTCAGATGCTAGTTTTAAATTCTGGACGAAATATA
>DPKF01000127.1:1720-20203 GCA_003542655.1 Holosporales bacterium | reverse complement strand
CGACAACTTCCTTGACAGCTTCCGCTTTGAAGAATCTTTAAAAGAAAAAGGGTTTCTAACTCGTTCTTTTCCTTCCATTGAGGGTTTAAATGTGACAAGCATTCTTCCCCAAAACAAGAAGAAATTCCACAAAAGACATCGCTCAGGACATCAGGAGAACAGGCTTCAATCTCCTCTAAGGAAAGATCAGATAAAATGCGGTTGATCATATCATTCACTTTTGGATCGGTGATCGATTCTGTTTCTTCAGCATCCCTCCTCGCTTCTTGTTCAATCAATGCTCTCAGGAATGTACTCCCCTCTTTGCTAACGGATAAGTTTACAGATTCATCTAAATCTGTATGCCATAAAATCTCTAAAGCCGTCAGTGGGTCCTTATCTTTCCCTATCTTCTGGTAACATTCCCAGGCCGCAGGATAAATCCTTTTAAACAGTTGGTTATGCGTTAAGGTTGGTTCATCGTGAAGATAACTAACAATCTTTTTAACATCATTGTATAACTGAGCCAAAGTTCCAGCAGGGAAAGTCAGCGATAAGCTTTGGGGTTCCTTCAAAAGAGGCTTTAATTTCTCATATAGATGATTTTGTGTATCAATAAAACACACCCATTGAAGAAAAGACAAAGAGGGATGCATCATAAGGTGTTTTCGAACACTAGAATGAATGGGTTTGTCCATAAGAGGCGTAAAAAAATAAAGGATGTTTTTAAGACCGAGTGAAAAATGCTTCTTATTTTTCCTAAATACCGATTGAAAGACCGCATCATTATCTATCCCCACAAGACAGTTGTTAGGATCAACCATAATGTTATGCGGTTTATAATCTCCTTGTCGTGTTAATAAACTGCTCAATACAAGGGTACTGAAACTCTCTTCATCAAGAATTTCAAGCTTTTCAATTATGTCTTGATCATCCTGAATCTCTAAATAAGCATCTAATCGTTGTCCTGTGACTTCTTGGGACACTTGAAGGGCGTAAGCGTTATGAGTCCATTGAAATGTTGCATTATGGCCGGGGTTCTGGGCAAAATATTGTTGGTATGTTTTTTGAGGGGGTGTCGCAATCACCTCAAGACTAAATTTCCCCCGGATTTTCTCCTTGCAGGATTCCAAGATAGGAAGATTATGTAGAATCATGACACTTGAAGGAATAACCCCCTTTTCTCCCAAGAAAAATCGATGCAACGCGTAAAGACCACTTTCGAGTGAAGGTTTTATCACGGTATGACTGTTATCTCCCTTAAAATAAAATCCGTTTCTGGAAATCGCAATATGATTGCTACTTCCTTCAGGGGGTTTTTGTTGGCTACCATATTGTGTGATGTTACGTCTATCACGGGCAATATCAGAAGAAACGGCATATAAAGTTGATCCTGGAAAACTATAGGTAGTCACAGTCTCTCTCAAAACAATTAAACGGTCTTCTAAAGAAAGCCTGACCAACGACTCTCGAAACTGTTGGTAAAACGCTTTTAACTGTTGAAAAGAGGCTTTGAGGCCAGGCTGGAGTGAGGTTTGACAAACAGTCTCTATTTTTCTCTCGACTTCTAAAATGGCATGCATATCAGAAGGATCCATAATGCTTTTTAGAAACTGATCTGTTGAAACATGAGGAGCTATGGATCGTTTAAGAAGAAGTGCGGGATAATCAATGTGTGAAAAAACATCTTCTAACGCGCGCGTTTTGGAAGTGGTATGATACTGGTCAATCTCTTCTTTGACCATCTTTATCCAATCCAGTTCCCCTTCCATAGAGTGAGCAACTCTTAATCTGAAATCAGCTAAGTCGTTTTGAACGCTTTCACTAGTAACAGCGTAAATCCATTGAAGTGACAAACTCCAAAGAACAAGTAAAGAGACAACACGTTGTTTATAGGGACAGCGAATCATAGGTTGTCCCTCGATTCAAGCTCTGGGCGCGCTAATTGATGCAAATAGGCCTCAATTTTTGCGATGTTTTCTTGGGCGGATTCCACCTTGCTTATCGCCTCATCTTCTGTACCGGCTACGCCACGGGCTGCAATTTTCCAATACTTTAATTCTTCTTCTAATAACTGACGTTTGGTGAAAAAATCATGAACAGCTTCGCGCGATTCACGTAAGCTAATGGCTATGCTTTGGGAAGTGCGTCTATGTCCTGCGGCTAAGCGATAAAGATGATCAGATTGTTCCCTTAGATATTGTACAGCTGCTGCATCGTCCATCTTTTCATTAATAACGCCTCGTGCTCTAAGCGTTCTTAACGTATGTAGATCTCTTTTCTCATTTTTGTATAAACGACCCATAAGATACGAACCCCTTATATTATCTAAACTCACCAATTGAGAAAGACAGTCATAATCTCGTATGAGAATGCAATCATCTCCTCGAGGACGTTGTGTACTCAGTTTATAGAAAGCCTCGTGATTAGAGGCATCGTAACATAATTCATAAAAGTTTAAAGCATCTTCTATTCCTCTTTTTTTTTCATGAAATTGGCCGAGTCGATAGAGAATATAGTTATCTATCCCATGCACAAGTAGTGTTGGTGAAATATCGCTTGGAACACTATTAGCTTCCACAATCTGCGGCCAAATCAACACAACTGACAGCAAAATGCAAAAATATTTTTGAATACAAAAGCTAAGATGGGTAACACTGAATGAAACACGATACATAAACAATCCTATTAAGATCTTAATTTCATAGCCAGTATAGTATTCTATAGTCTAATAAACAACCCATGTTGTCCAATCTATTTAAATTGACTCTACGGGCTAAAGTCGGTAATTGATACCATTCATTGGTTGAACCCTAGTTCATAATAGTGTGTACTACTTTCCGGGGGCAAGCCAAACCCTAAACCAGTCTATCTATTAAAATTTTACTTGAAATCTATACTGACTTGTTTCAATTTTTTGAATAGGATTATCTGCTAAATCTAAGTTTTGAAAGGATGCAATCTTTTCCAAATTTTCTAGCAACCTACCAACATCACTTATTTTATTGTCACTTAATGTCAAGCATTCAAGAGACTTAAGAAATTTAATATTACCACATAATTTCAAAACGCCTTGATTACCAATCTCATTTTTGCTTAACTTTAAATATATTAAAGACGACAGACGTAAAAACGTGAGGCTCAAACTGGAAACGCCCTTATCTCCTATTAATGTATTATCAAAATCTAGCATTTTTAGATTCTTGCATTTATCTTTATCATTAAAAACTGGCAAACGAATCACCGTTTGAATTCCTTCACAACCAAATCGGTTATTTCTTAAATTCAAATCAGATAGCTGAGATATGGTGGATGAGTATCTGTCTAAAATTTTTGTGGACGCGTAGCTAAGCTCATTGCCCCCTAAGTTTAAAGATTTCAGACAAATCAACTTTTTTAGGGTTGGAATTAAGATATCTAAACCATCAGTGCCTAGCCCACAATTTTCCAAATTCAAATCACTGAGAAATAATAAGTGATTAGCTAAAAAAAGAGTTGCCAACCCGCGCGCCCATTCTATACCTGTTTCACGGTTACATAGGTTCAACGCTTTGACATTCAAGCTTTTCATGCCAGATAGTTTTCCAAGCGTTGGGATAAATGTGTTCATGCCCCTTACACTTAACTGATGCCCTTCTAAGCTTAAATGGGTGAGAGCAATTAGATCACCTCCACAAACTAGGGGTTCCAATACGGCAACCTCTTCATCTCTTATAGCAATGGCATGCTTGCCTAAATCGAATGACTGCCAAGAATTTAAGGTTAGTGTACGATCTTGATGTAGCTCACCAAAAGCATTCATGCGGTTGCCTTTGTGTTTTTCCAGTAAATCTGCGTAAAAACAATACACAAGCGGATCCACTTTTTTCAAAAGTTCAAAAAGTGTATGACTGCTTTCAATATGTTGCCTAATTTTTTGTAAAGTGCATTGAACGTTCTCCAAAATTTTCTTTTCTATAGAAATAGGTAAAGAACAAAACAGACCTCTTTGAAGTAAAATACTTTCATTATCTTTCAGGGGACAGTAGAATCTAAGAGCTCTATCAAGAGACTGCCAACTTTCATTATGTTTTTCGAATATATGAACCCATTGAGTCATAATATTTTCTGAAATCAGGTTTGCAAAAATTGTTTTAATAGCGTTTGGAAGGATATAATTCATTTGAGGAAGAAGGTACAGTATTGTTTTAGTAGACACATAGTTTTTTTTATTAAAAGCTTCATTAAAAACTTCATCATTATCTATACTGGTTAAGCTTCTTTCCGATACATTATGAATAAAATTTCTGGGTTTACCATCGGATGGATTTGTGAGCAACGAACCTAATACTTGATATGAAAAAGAATCTAAATCAAGATCAGGAATACTGTCTTGTAATTCAAAGAGCGCTTTCGCTGAGTCGCCAGGAACAGCTTTCGACGCTTGAATTACATAAGGCGTCATTTCTTCATGTTTGCCAAAAAATAGATGAGCAATGACCATAAGTTTTGTTTGTGGCACAGGAATATTTAAACATTGGTACAATCCCTGCAACATGGCTTCTTTAACCGGCTGAAGTGCTGGTAATCCATCTAACTTAAAATATACTTCAGGTTTTTCAGGTGGAAGACATTCTACATAGTGATTAGCACCAGGTTGTTTTTCTTTTAATCTACCGGATTCATCCAATGAAGTAATAAAACGGGCTTTTTGTTGCTTTACACGCCAAAACATCCAAGGACGGTTTTGATAATCCACCAAATCAGCCATTATGACAGCCTTAGGCTGTAAATATTCATATAGAAGTGCCAAGCCATCCGATGACTCGTTACGGTTGTTAATAAATTCTACAGCTCTTTCACGATAAACGGTATAAAAATTGAGAAGTTCATCAAAAGGTCTAACGTCAAGTTGATGTTGAAACTCTATGGCTTTAAAATCTTGAATATCTTGTACTAATTTATCTAGTCTGTTATAAATACTCTCTCCACCTGAAAAAACAATATGAAAGTCAGGCATAAGATCTTCAGGATGTTTAATCTTCTGTTTAAGAGCGTTCCAGCACCCACGTAAATAAGCATCCTTCTTTTTTTCTATATACGCTGAAAAAGAATGAACAATCTGCAAGTTAACGCAAGGCTCAGCCTCTGTGACTTTAACAATTCTTTCGCTCAACGCGTCACACTCTGTTCTTTCCTCAAGAAAACAGAAATCCGCCCCAATAGCGCCACCCAAAAGAACAGAAAAAAAATACGTAAGCAGAATAAACATGTTCATTTTCTTCTTTTATTGTTGCATAAGTTGATTCAATGCCATTTCAATTCTTGAAATATTTTCTGGCGCAGATTCTACATATTCTTTAGCACCCTCTAAAACACTGCGTTGTCCTTGCGCTGCAATTCTCCAATATTTTAACTCTTCTTCTAACTGGCATCTAGAAGTTTGGTGTCCCCCACTTGGTCTGGGTGCAAATAGTTGTGGTTTGCGTGCATCATACATTTGTGCTAGAGCTTTAGCTGCTCTGGTGTGCCCCCCTATTTCTGCTGCTAACTTATACAAATCAATAGCTTTCGATTTTAAATCCTCTTTTGCCTCATTCTCATTCATAGAAGCTGAAACAACATTTAAAGCACGTAATTTACGCAAAGTATCCGCTTTAGCGTTTTTATATAGATACGCCATCATATACTGACCGTGACTATCGTGCATAGCGACAAGATCTGATAGACAGCGATACTCCCGACTAAAAGCATGATCATCATTTGTAGAACGTTGAGTGCTTAATTTCACAAAAGCTAATTTATTAAAAGCATCAGTACCCGATTCGTAAAAACCTAGGGCTTTTTCTATATCACCATTTTCTTCGTGGTAGTGACCAAGTTTATTAAGCGTATCATTATCAAATAGATGTTGCACACGAGAAGCAGTACGGTTCAAAGCATCCACAGCACGAGACAAAAGTACTAAAGTCGGTTTATTAATAGCAATGCTTGCATTTCTACGCCAATCTACTTCCAGCAAATGGTTCAATGATAATTGTTCCATTTTTTGTAACGCCTCCTGTTCAATTCTGGTGTCTGTTAAGTTGAGTGATTGGAGATTAGAAAATTGATTCAAAGACGCTGCAACATCTGACGTTATATGCTGATGAGCAAGATTGAGAGAGATAACCGTTTCAGCTTGCTGCGGTGTATAATTATTACGCAAAGCATCTACTAACGACTTTTCCAACGATAATTGTGAAAAATCAAGCATATCAACCGGCTTTATATTTTCTTCTCTAATGGAAACGTTTTCAACCGCTGTAGTTGGCGCCGATTCGTCTACTATCCTAACCAAAGCATTAAGTCGTTCCTCTTCTTCTTTATCATAACGATACCCAACACCAACAGGCATAGCTGGGATTTCTTCCCTATCAGCTAGTAAGGTCCTATTTTGTTTGATATTAAATATTTTCCAAGCACATACCTCGCTTTTCGATCCTTTTGGCTGTTTAAGTTTAACTTTTTTTTGCAGAAAAGCATCTTTTTCAATATTGGCTAGCATCGCCTCTATTTGGGCCACAAAACGAAATCCGTCACACTGCTCACTTTGTAAATAATCGTTGACTTTTTCTGCCGCATAATCTCCTAAATCCGCAGCACCTTGTTCTGTTAATGCTTGAATAAATAATTCATAACGGTTAGCTAGAAAATGAGCCGTATTTCTGAAAGCCGTTTCCTTATTAAAAATTCTTTGAAAATTACTGACATACTTTTGTCGACTTTTTTCTTCTAAATTCTGCTCAGCAAGATCAGCAACCAGTGCAAGCCCTTGCGTCCCTAGCGCAATAGGAGATGGTAAAACATCACTAATTAAATTAAGAAAACCAGAAACACTAAACGTTGCCTTATCTTTTGCTAAAATGCGTGCACCCAACAAGGCGTAACTTAATTGTGTTGAACTGCAAGATTCTTCAAATGAACGTATAAAGGCAGCCTTTTCTTTTGTGGTATGCGTTTCAGATAGTCTCTTTTCTGCCGATTTTTCAGAAGCCATTAGTATAGGATGACTATAAACGGTTGCATCGTTGAAAACGTGAGCCAATACATGATAATCACTTGGCAGTAAATATAATTTATCAAAATACAACGGGTAAGCCTTGCCTTCTTGCAGCAGAACTTCAATAACCCTCCCTGGCCCACTATACGCAGCAAGATGAAGAGCCGTTCTTTCATTTGAATCTTTATGGTTAATATTTACCTTACCTATCAAGAAACGCACTAATTCCACATCCCTATCTTGCTCTTCCATTTCTTCTCTGCTTCTAGCAGAAGCTTTTCCAACGGCTAAATGTAAAAAACCCCATTCATAATGTCTGTCAGTTATCGTTCTCGGGAAAGAAAGATTAGAATTGCCTCCTGAACTCAAATAACCCTTGATTCTTTCTCTATAATCTGCCCGTGCCATCACAATCGGAAGCTCCTCCTTAATACCGGTCAAAAACGTTTCACTTACATGATTTTTTCTAATCAGTAAGTCATCAACAGAAAATAGTGGATTGACAAGAAAAGGAAAGGGAATAACCAATAAAACAAGAAATACTGGTTTTTTATGAGATGTACTAAAAAGCATTTAATCCTCCGTTAATCCTATGCAGCCTTTTATCCAATAAGTTACATACAAAAATTTAAATAGCAAGAAAAAACGATCAACTTCTTTTAAAAATATTTATTACCAGAAATTTATATTACCGCAGACCTTAAAACGGTAACTTGATGGTACTTTATTAACCTAGTTCACACAGCGTTTATCAAATTTTTGTGCTATCTTTTTTTCTGCCCATAAGCCTATTCTTCCTGCAGCAAAGTTTGCAGCTGTTGCGACTGCTATGGTTGGTGATAAGTTACGGCCGGCGTTCACTAAAAATCCTACCGTATTGCCGCCTATTCTTGCTTTATCTTCAGATACACCTACATATTGCAACCCTTTGCTTGTAAGCAAAGCTGCCCCCGCCCCCATCCAAGATCCTGTTGCATAAACTAGTGCCGTATTCATTGCCATTTTGACTTTTTGAATATTGGCTGGGCTAATTCTGCCTGTTGAGACAAGTATATCACCTACTGCCTCCGGCAAGGCAGCATAAACAAAACCAGTTAAGGCGGATGCACCAATGGTTGCTGTCGTATGGCCGTAAGAAGAAGATGCATCTTCTGGGCAAACGCATGATTCAGTTCCATCTATCTTTGTCGTGCAAAGGCATACCTCTTGTGGCACAATAGATATCGAATTGTCATCCAAACTCAATAAACGTCTAGCCGTTGATTGTGTAGGTAACTCTTCCAAAGAAGTTTGATCAGGTTGAGCATCGTTTAAATCTGTATTAAAGCACTTGCTGGCTTGACAGGCCTCTGCCATTTCTTTTGAACGTATTTTTTGTAAAGCATCAGCTGCTTGTGACCAGCTAATGTTTGTCATGCCTGTTAAAACAAGTGCACTTATATTTAAATTTGGTAGGGATAATAGGGCAGACACCAGAGCCGTTGGCGCCTTTGTGCCATACATGCCTATATAGGGTGTAGACATTTTAAAAACTTCGAGTTTTTTTAAATTCCTTATAGAATTTGCCATATACAGCACCCCATCCTCTCCATAAAGACCAATAAAGTTATTATTAGCAAGATCAAGCGACGTGAGTTGGGTCAGATTACCTAAGGATTGACAAATGGCTATCAGTCCTCCTTCTCCACCAATATTATTATTCGAAAGATCAAGCGACGTGAGTTGGGTCAGATTACCTAAGGATTGACCAATGGCTATTTCATCATAACCAATAGAATTATAAGAAAGATCAAGCGCCGTGAGTTGGGTCAGTTTGCCTAAAAATTGACCAATGACCTCAAAATAGCCAATCCCACTATTAGAAAGATCAAGCGTGGTAAGTTTGGTCAATTTGCCTAAGGATTGACCAAGGGGAGCAATTCCTTCTCCTTCATAACTATCAATATCATTATTAGAAAGATCAAGCGCCGTGAGCTGGGTTAGATTGCCTAAGGATTGACCAAGCGCAACCGTCAATTCGTTCCCATAATAACCAATAGAATTATGAGAAAGATCAAGCGTGGTAAGTTTGGTCAATTTGCCTAAGGATTGAACAAGGGGCAACGATCCTTTGTCAAGTGCCTCAATATTATTATGAGAAAGATCAAGCTTGGTAATGTTTTTAAATTTTAACAAACAATCTACAACCCATAACATCACTGATGAAGAAGGATTACCATCCAGCATTGACCTTAAATTTATACTTTGTGTACCAGATGGTAACTGTGCACAGTAGGAATGAATTTGTTCTCTCGTATATAGTTTTTTTATCATGTAGGGCAGCAATAAACTATACCGAAATGTTATATTTTGTAGTGTACTTTGTTGAGGAAAAAATAACAAACCTGTAAAATTGTTTAAACAGTGCAGCGATGCTGCAATCTCTCTGATCCCCAATTCTCCATACCAACCAATATAATTATTAGAAAGATCAAGCGCCGTGAGTCTTGTTAAATTACCTAAGGATTGCCCGAGAGCGATCGTTCCATTTTCTCCACCATCTTCACCAACATCATTATTCGAAAGATCAAGCGCCGTGAGTTGCGTTAGATTACCTAAGGATTGAGCAAGGACTATCGTTTCTTCTTCATCATAATAACCAATATAATTATTAGAAAGATCAAGCGCCGTGAGTTGGGTCAAATTACCTAAGGCTTGACCAAGTGCTATCGTTCCTCCACCATCTTCACCAATATTATTATTAGAAAGATCAAGCACCCTGAGTTGCATTAGATTACCTAAAGATTGACCAAGCGCTATCGATCCTTTACCTCTATAACTACTACCAATATTATTATTAGAAAGATCAAGCACCGTGAGTTGTGTTAAATTGCCTAAAGATTGAGCAAGGACTATCAGTCCTCCTTCTTCATCATCATAACCAATACCATTCCAAGAAAGATCAAGCGCCGTGAGTTGGGTCAAATTACCTAAGGATTGACCAAGCGCAACCGTTCCACTTTCTCCAGTACCACCAATAATATTATTCGAAAGATCAAGCGCCGTGAGTTGTGTTAAATTGCCTAAAGATTGACCAAGGGCTATCGTTCCTTCTTCTCCAGTATTACCAACATTATTATTCGAAAGATCAAGCGCCGTGAGTTGTGTTAAATTGCCTAAAGATTGACCAAGGGCTATCGTTCCTTCTTCTCCAAATTTACCAATATTATTATTCGAAAGATCAAGCGCCGTGAGTTGTGTTAAATTGCCTAAAGATTGACCAAGGGCTATCGTTCCTTCTTCTCCATACGAACCAATATTATTATTCGAAAGATCAAGCGCCGTGAGTTTGGTCAAATTACCTAAAGATTGACCAAGCGCTATCGTTCCTTCTTCTCCATACGAACCAATATTATTATTAGATATATTAAAATGTTTAACTTCCTTCATCGCCGGCAATAACACTTCAAAATCCGCCGCCGTATTAATAGCATTTCCAGCTAAATTGAGTACCTTCACCGTAATATTATGTTTTTGTAACCATTTTAAAATTTCTGCAACAACCGTACCATTTGCTAAACCCTTATTCGATAAATCTAAATAAATCGTACAACTGCTAAAATGATACTGGCCTAAATTACCGATAAGTGTTTCTGCAGGTTGACCCGGAATAATATTAAACGCCTTCACATTCGCATAAAAACATGCCCCTGTTAAGTCACGAGCCCATGGTTCTACACCGGAAATACTAACACCTGGTTCTTTGGGACAACTCAACGCTTCATATAACCCTTTATAGATCTCCCACGCACTATAGACCTGTAAGCCCAACTTTACGGTTTTTAACAAAAGAAAACTGAACGTTTCACATAAACCACTTTGCCCTAACGACCATAATAAATATCGTGCATAGGCTTTGTTCACCTTTTCCTGCCATCTTAAAGCGCATATCTCTGATTCCGTTACTTCTTTAGCCTGTTTTCCTGCCTTTTCTTGCAAAACCTCAAAAGCCCATTTCTTAAGATCTTGATAAGCCTCTCTCCTCTCCCCTAAATGCTGTACGCCAAACTTATTTTGATCACGAATATTCAATCCAAAGGCTATTTTTTTCGCATGATCAAGTGCACTTAACGGCGTGTAACCGACTTGTATATTAATAAGAAGTTCAAGCCGATTCTGTAAAATCTGTAAATCTATTTCAGAAACATGAGGATTCCACAGCGCATTTTTCATCATCACATTCAAACGCCAGTCTATGGGGTGATAAGGCCCTAACCAACGCAACGTATTGCCATAAAACCCTGCAAACTTTGAATTGCCTGTTCCATAACTATTGATATCCTCATCAAGTTGTTCAAAGCTTAGCTGATTATGTAGATACTTTGAGAAATCGCGACATAAGCTTGCAAACAATTTTAGATCTTTACAAACAAAAGTTATGAGCCCTCTTTTATCTAAAGACGTTCCTAAATTAGTATCGCTATTCATTCTTTCCGCATAACGCATGAAAGATGTTTGGCTTTCTTGTTGTGTTCCGTCCCCATTTAATATATCAGCGCTTCTTGTATTTATCGCGCCCTTCATGATGCCCCATAAAGGGGGGAGACAGGGAACAATATATTGGACATAAGGCAGATTCAAAATATCATGGAATAATCCAATAGATGCCTTATTATCCAAATCAAACCAATCGATTGATTGCGCATCAGGCTGGCAGACAAGTGGCCTTTCTTTATCTAAAAATTGAGACATTATTTGATAAATGGACACAGCTAAGAATACATCAAAAGCTTTGAATAGAACATGTTCTGTTCCTTGCCTAAACCCATCAACGAAGAGTATACGTTGACGAGCCTTTTTTGACGCTACAGGAAAAGCGCCACCTGACAGCCACACAGGAACCGAGCAAGCATTTTGTTCATGGGTTATATCATTTCGTCGAAGAACGACAAGGTAGCCAAAACGTTGTAATAAATTGTCAAAATTGGCCCATCTCAATTGACTTCTCATCACTGATTCTTCTACACGCTGAAGATCTTCATAAAATCCATTCATCAAAAGAAAAGCTTCTTCTTGCACTTCTGTTTTTAATGCGGTTCCATTTTTATCATCTGTTGGTATGTGGGATTCATTTTTTCTACAAACTGTCGACAATTCTTGATTCTGATTGGTTTCATTTTTGCTTGTTCCCAATTTTTTTGATGAACAGTCATCTGTTTCCTCTTCATAACCGTCTTGAAGCATTGGAGAAACAGTGAGCAGTCCATCACCTAAAGAACGTCTAGAATGACTATTGTTATAGTCCTCCATCGTCCAAACCAATTGATGACAGAGTAACGTTAACATTAAAAACACCTTAAAGGTATTATTAATCACGACAAAAATAGATTTACTAAATTTTTTCATTTCATTATCCTGCTATCTACCTGTACAGTAATTAAAAAACAAAAAAAGACCCTAAAAAACTAGAGCCCCCTAAGTCTTATAATATGTCTTGTCTCAGCATCATTAATATTTTGCATAAAACAAAGTCCTACACTTTTCAGAGGTTAAATGTTTTATATATAAAGTTGCATTTAATAAGAGCATCATAGCTCTAAAACCTAAGTTAGTACCTATTGAAGTCATAGAAACACAGAGAAAAGTAAAAGTCAAGAGATCTGTTCGCAGCCTTTATATATATTGAATAAAGTAAGCATTTTTGATGATAATATGAGCACTCAAGACTGGATTGCATATTCTATATTTAATAGTTCTCTATATACTCATATAGCCAACATGCATACGAAAAACCATACTTTCATTGTTTCCGGATGCCCACCGTATCCGATACTGTTTTTCGTATAGTTTAAAGCATCTTTTGGGGTCTTTTCAACCCTATTTGGAGGCATGTCCGAAAAACAAATGGTTTATTGATTAACAAAAAAATAAATTAAACGTTTTAAGTTTTAAAGAATAGTCCATAAACTCTAAAAATATATTTAGAGATGACATGTATTTAGGGACATATTTTATGGACTGTTTTAGTGGAAGTTTGGTACAGTGATAGTGGATATCTATAAAACGAACATTTTATGGATAACAAGACAAACAAAAAATTAAACAGATGGGACACATAATGTCAGATATTTTAGGGTATTTATCTTGTGTTTATTAGTCTAATAATTCCCCCAGGTTGATAATTTTTGCAAAAAATTCTTCTCCTATTATAGCGTCATCAACACCGTTAATATGAATTAAAATGGGGCGAACAGACATGATTTTTGCATGTTCTAAGGCTTGTATTTTTTGACGGACTTCAGCTACAACTGATACCTTTATAGAATTTCTTGAAAATTTTATTTCACAACAATATAAAGAATTGAACTTGGAGTGGATCATATAATCCACTTGGCAACCTTTCTTGATCTTAGTAGGTTTTTGAAAATAGGGACCGTCATTTATAATTTCAGCAACTGGAATGCTAAGAATTTTACATAGAGCATTTCTATTTTTAATAACGAGATTTTCAATTTGCAATCCCATGATTGAATCAAAAGCAGGCAGAGTCGTAATAGAGCGATTATGAAAGGCGCCTTTTTTTATTTGTTCCTTATTTGGTTCTATATATTTAAGATAAAACCGAACATAATTATCACTTATACGAAATTTAACTAGTTTAGAAACTTTGCCGTCTTTTAAATTCCATGTGTGATGTTTACTGATAAAACCTGATAATTGAAGGTCTTCAAGATAACCGCTATAAACCCCGCTTTTTTGTAAATTCATAGAGGTTAGAATGTCATCAAGTGAAGAAAACTTATTATCTACTAAACATTTTAGTATGGCTATGTATATACTGCTTCTACGAGCAAATAAGTCATTAAAAATTTGATCAAATTCTCGAAATAAGAATCCCTCTGGTGTGAAACAGGACTGTCTAATAAACTCATCAGCACTTACATCAGGGGTTAAGCTTTCTAAATATTTTGGCACACCACCTGTTACAGATAACACTTTAAACTTTTCATATGCAGAAATATGATCTCCCTGCTTGCCCCAAAAATCATTGCACTCTGCTAAACTTAACTCCTCTAAATTAAAGACCAAATCAACACGACCCACAAAACCTGTATGACTAAGAATATTTTTTTCTATCCAAGACGAAACAGAGCCGCAAACAATCAGAATTAAGTTAGGGTTTTTTTTGAGATTTTGATCCCATATATTTTTAAGCTTACCAAGAAAGGTTGCATCTTTCATTCCCATCCAGGATATTTCGTCCAAAAGAATAACCACCTTCCCTTTTTGAGTATGATAAGCTAAATGCCAGAATAAATCACCCCAGTCATTACTATACGGAATGGGAATATGAAAAAAGCGTGCAAGTTGACGTGCAAATTCATCTCTTTGGTCTTGCGATGTCATGACTTCCGATGGTGCCAAACCACTTAAAGAAATAATGTTCGTCTTTTTTGCAAATTCCTCTATTAGACGACTTTTGCCAATGCGGCGCCTTCCTTTCATCACAACAAAACTTGCAATATTTTTATTCCATAAAGCGTGTAGTCTTTCTAATTCTAGTTTACGTCCAACAAACATGGTTATTTTCAAATTAAGATATATATTCACAAAATACACTATTTTTTATATTGGTGCAATTTTTTGTGGTCTAAAATTTTGCACCAATATGCGTTTTTGTATTTTCATTCATATTCAAAATATAGTACGCAGCTGCATATCCAACGAGCATAAGGAAAACAATATTTCACTGTTTTTTATGGTATTTTCAAGACCATTGAATAGAGTATCCGAAAAACAAATGATTTACGACAGATGAAGTAACAAAATAGCCGAGTAAAAATAATTTACAAATAAGAACTTACTGATTAATTAGAACTGTTAAATTTTCTTAAAAGTTTGTCGGTACCTTCAACGCTAAAAGCTTCAGGATCAATTTTGCCACACCACTCCAGCATATTATTATGCTCCTTATGTTTTGGATCTCCAAGAATTTCTAACAGGTTTTCATAACCCCAAGGACCACCGCAATCCTCTGGGGGACAGGCGCGCTCTCCAGCAATACATCGTGGATAAGGTTTTTCATCAGGATCCACTATTTTTTCTAACGTAATTGTGTGTTCCCAACCATCACCAAAATCATACTCATAATTAATTTTTTGTTTTTCTTCTGTAAAAATTTTATCAAGCTTCACTTTTTTCTCATCCGTTGGACATTCAAACCCATCCTCAAAAATAGGTCCTATGCCCTGTGGAGCAGACTTTCCATTAACTCTAAATTCATGCAAATGGCACTGTTCCCAACCCATTGTATTTTGAATAACATCATGAAAATCAGCAAAGGTGATTGTTGATAAAACCTGAACACGCCGCCATATTAGGGGCTTAATATCATTCAGTTGTATTTTAAATTGGTAAATTTTCATATTATTTGAACACATAAGCACCAAGTTATTAGGTATACGTTATACAAGTTTCTTGTAACATATTTTTGTTAAATAATGTACTTTCTTCTCAAAATTAAAGTTTGCCGCTGGTTTTGAATGGTCTCCTATGTTGGGTTTTAAAAACTTCTTCTCAGCTAAGCGAACGATTGCAGGAATTGAATCCATTCGGATGATTCAAAAAGGACAAATTGATGGATTTGATGTAAAAAAAATCAACTTATCAGAATTTCAAACACCTAATGGCTTAGTGCGTCTTAAAACAGGGAGTATAGCATATTTACGCAGTATTTTAAAGTGATTTAATAGATGCGACAGAACCTTAATGGCAACTAACAACTCTCAAAATTCCTGTATATTCATTGTTTGTTGATTTATAGTGCATTGGAATGCCTTTTTTGATATCTTGTGACTCAAACCTATCATCTGTATAAACATTGATTGTTGCTACGGGGTCATTTGTTCTAGGATGTTCTTGATACATATCCCTAATACATTTTGTAATTTGTAGTGTGCCTAGAAATTCTAACACTAAAGGGGATTTTTCTCCATCATGCTCACAATGGATAGCTCTTAAGCTATAAAAAGTCTGACATTCTTTCGCTTTTTCAAAAAACTTTTCAATATTTTTCGCATCTTGTAACTTTATTTCACAAACTTTTGTAAGATCATGTGTAAAAATTTTACTTATTAGCCATTCATCTTTTGAAAAATCAAAATTTCGTAGATCTAAAACAGTTAATGTTGGATCACCTGTTGTAAACTGTCTTAAATTACGCGTGTATTCTTTAAAGGCGTTATCCATAAGAGAATACCTTCCTACATCTGTTATTTTATCAATATTCTTAGGGTTACCTTGCATAACTGGCCCTTGAAAATATTCAAGCTGTTCACGTTTCTCCAGAATACTTCTAAAGAGCTCAGAGCTTTGTGTTTCAGAAGAAAGCGTAACATTTGCAGTTGTGAGTATTACAAAAGTGGTTATTAATTTAATGTACATAATAAAAATCCTTTTTAACCTTGATTAATTACAGTGTATACCTTATATATGAAATGTCAATAAATTTACGTTTAGGTAGATAATGAAATTTTTGTTTATATTAATATGCGTCTTGAGTACATTGGAATCAGCCACTCGAGAGTTTGATAAAAATGTTCTAGTTTGTGATGGAGGAGGGCTGAAGGGGATTTACATAGCTTCTATATTAGAACAAATGGAAAGCGATCTTTTAGTCCAACGAGAGTTACACCATACTTATCAATTTTTTAAAGGTGGTATTACTGGAACATCTACTGGGTCTATTATTGCATTAGCGCTAGTTTGCCCCAATCAAAAGACCACATCAAGGGAGCCAATTTCATCTGGGCATCCATATTCAGCTAAAGAAATCAAAGAATTTTATGAAAAAATGGGATATTCTATATTTTCAGATGGGGTTTTCTGTGATCAATTTGAAGGCTGCAAGTTGAAAAGTAGTGAATTTAAATGTTGTTCTATGACTTATAAATGTAATAGATGTGAGGAAAATTGGGAAGAAACATTTTGTTGCAATGATGGGCTCTGTAGTAATATTGTTGAATGTGTCTGTGAAAAATTTTTCTGTTGCACCCCCCAACCGGAAAAATTTGGTCAAGTGAAGGAACGTGATATTACATGTAGTGAAGGTTTATGTAATTTCATTAAGGGTATTTCAACTTGTTGTTTTTGTTGCGGCATTAATAAAAATTGTGGCAGCTTGTGTGGCCCTAAATATAGTAATAGGACATTAAAATATTACTTACAGGCGTTTTTTGGTGACACAACGTTGGAGGAAGCATTAGGCCCTGTGCAAATTGTTACCTACGATTATGAAAATGACAAACCTATTTATATTACAAAAGAAAAATATCCTAAAATGAAAATGTGGGAAGCGGCTTTGGCGTCATCGGCTGCGCCAACTTTTTTCCCAGTAGCATCTGTCCTTAGTGGTAACAAGACAGACAAAGGACATGATCAAATGCTACATTGTGTTGATGGCGGCGTCTTTGATAATAGTGCTGGTATAGCAGGATTATCCTATAGTAAGAAATTACATAGTGTTCGTATAGATGATCATATGATAGTTGTGATAGGTACGGGAGAAAGAGATATATTAAGGACTATTTCACCAAGCACTAAAAGGCCCTGTTGTTGTGCTATATTGAGCTCTATCATAGATATTGCCTTAGATGGGGCTACAAAAGCAAAAAATTCTAGTCTTGAAGAAATTTTTGAGCCAAATGAAGTCGCAGGAAAAGTACAGCAATATTTTAGGATACAATTTAGTACTAAAAATGCTCTTCCAATGGACGATCCAAGTAAACTACAAACATTTTTAGATTATGCTACGCAATCTATAGCAAGAAATGCTGAAGGTAGTTTACAGCAACCACCATATATCCGTTTTTTTGATTTATATATTACGCCACAAGACACAAATGGCATGCCTGTTTTAGGACCACCTACACAAGCTATGAAGTAAGAAGTTTTACAAACTGGAGACCATTTAAAACCCTTGGCAACCTTTGAATTTGATAAAAAGTTAGATTATTTTACAAAATATGTTGCAAAAAAATTATAACAATTCCATGATATTTTATGCTGTTTTTCTGTCCTGATAGATTTGGCCCTGGTTTTGAATGTTCACCGAAGGCGCAAATGTGAGGTACGGAAAAGCTCTTTGAAAACGGCCTAATTATTTTGATGGAAATCAAGGATTTGAAGAGTATGATTTTAAGGTACGCAAAACATTTATTTATGGTGCAGCGGTGGCTTTTATACACAGCGAAGACAAAAAAGTTATATTAATCATCCTCAATAGAAGAATAAATCTTTGTAGGCTCCTCCAAAATAGATAAAATTTTCGTTGCGCAATAAACCTTATCGCGCTTATTACCCGACATTTCTTGAATAATACCCTCTGCTTCCAGTTTAAGAACACCCCGTTGGGCTGTACTGTAGGCAATATCCATATCCTCTGAAATTTTCTTAATTGTTAAATAGGGGTTGACTGCAAAATATTCAACAATATGAACAGGAAT
>DPKF01000127.1:0-1694 GCA_003542655.1 Holosporales bacterium | reverse complement strand
AATACATCAACCATTCATTCCAGCTACCTGTACTGCTTACATTAAAAAGCTGTTTATAATACTCATCCCGTGTTGCTTCAAAGAAAGCACTCAAATACAATAAGGGTGACGGTAGAATTTTTTGTTTAATCAACAATAATGAAATCAGTAAGCGCCCTACTCTGCCATTTCCATCTAAAAATGGGTGAATAGCCTCAAATTGATAGTGACAAAGTGCTATATGAATTAATGCTGGTAATTGTCGATTATGCAAAAAATTTTCAAGATCGCCCAAACATTCCATTAGATTTTCGACCGGTGGTGGTACAAATTTTGCTGTATTTAATGTGCATCCAGGTGAGCCTATCCAATTTTGACTTTTTCTAAATTCACCGGGTGTTGCATGCGCCCCACGAACACCTTGCATTAACAAATTATGAAGCTCACGAATTAACCTCAAAGATAAGGGAAATTCATCTAAACGTTTCAATCCAAAATCTAAGGCTGTTATATAGTTTTGAACCTCCTGTAAATCATCAGGATTCTGCTTAACAGAAACACCTGCATTATGGGCAAGAATTTCACCAATCGTTGAATGAGTTCCTTCTATTTTGCTGGATAATACCGCCTCTCTCATAATAAATGGTCGCATTAAAAGATGGGGATTAGGTAAACGACTACCTTCCCTAGAAAGTTTGCCTAGCAAAAAGTCTGCTCTTGATAGTGCAGACACTAAGGCATTATCCCATGCTATCACCGGCGCGGTAAAGGATGTGGAACGTAAGCACTATAGCCACTAGCTAGGCGAGCTAAACGACCTGATGGAGATTTGTTTATTTTCATAAATTATTGCAATTTACTATCATGTCTAACTATAGCTTTTATTATCGAAAAAGTCAAAAATCAATAATAAATGTTGTTTTAATCATCACCATCGCATATAGCAGAACGTCTTATTTTCGGATAGAGTATATATTGATAATAACAGCGCTCTAGAGTTTTTTATAGAATATTCTTATTCTTTAACATTATCGCGTATACGCATAATGGTTTGACGACTTATATTAAAGTGTCTTGCGATAGAGGCAACAGACTTCCCTTGCTCTATCTGTTTTAGTGCTTGTTGAATTTTTTCTTCTGATAAAACTTTTGGCCGACCAAGGATTCTTCCATCTGATTTTGCTCTGGCAAGACCTGATTGTGTGCGCTCAATCAATAAGTCCCTTTCAAATTGAGCAACCACATTAATGATACCCATGGTCATTTTCCCAGCAGAACTGGTGAGGTCAACCCCGCCAAGAGCCAAACAATGAACACGAATATTCATTTTTTCAAGTTTTCCAACAGTTTGGCTGACATCAATGGCATCACGCCCAAGACGGTCAAGCTTGGTCACAATTAAAACATCTTTGGCCTCCATTTTATCAAGCAGGCGCATAAAACCTTTTCGCCTGGAAATTGGCATTGATCCAGATACCGTTTCCTTAATAATGCGGTGTGGTTCGATGATAAAACCAGCCGATTCAATTTCTTTAATTTGGTTATCAGGGTTTTGTTCAATGGTTGAAACACGAACATAGGAAAAATTACGGGGCATAATAAGGTAAATCAGTACAAAAAGGATGTCCTAAATATAACGTCTGTATAAAAGTCTGTCAATATAGTTTTTGGACAGGTTATTTTGAGGTGTTCAAAACCGATCCTTTTTGGACACC
>DPKF01000154.1 GCA_003542655.1 Holosporales bacterium | reverse complement strand
GGCCAGAGTGGCAAACAAAAGCCCGATCAATACCCAATAGATTTTCTTCATGTTAAAAACACCAGAGAAAAAAACCCAGGGTAAAAACATCAGGATATGAAAAAAGTAATCGCCACGGAGCTGAAGGATGGTGATGTTGTTGAACTCGTTGGAGCTGTTTAAGGGTATGACAACCAGTGCTATTATTGCCAATATGTAGACGTAGAAGGGGAGTTTTTTGCTCAAGAATTTAGTTGAGGTTGGACCTAAGATTAAGGTTGAGGTTGAGGTTGAGATTGAGGTTGAGATTGAGGTTGAGGTTGAGGTTGAGATTGAGGTTGAGATTAAGGTTGAGGTTGAGAAGGGGTAATGCTAAAATGCATAGTTAATGCCGATTGATGTGCCAGGTAATATATCTTCGTCGCCCTGGTAAATATCCCATCCCATGATGGCCGAAACATTTATGCCTGCAGTAAGCCTTTCTGTAAGCTTGTAGTCACCGGAAAGACCCATGTGAGCACAGATGTTGGATCTGTTGTAATCATGATTATAAAAATACCCCGTTCCTGCATGAAAGCAAATTTTCCAGTTTTCTTGTTTGATTTCAGGGTTTACCAAGGCATTCAGATTGAAAATGGCTTCTCCAGACAAATACTTGTAAAAATGCTTCTTGTCGTCACTTATGGTGTTGAAATAATTGCCTCTGTAGCCAAGCTTCAGGGCCAGTAGTGAGTTTAACCATTTGCCGGCAGAGATTGTTATCAAGGGAGAATAATTCTTTGCAATAAAATCTTCGTCTTTGATGCCTGACATCTGCATACCAAGTGAAGCTCCGACAAAATACCCTGAGCGACTACGAACATCTATTTCTTGTTCATGCTCATTTTGCTGGGCCTGAAGGACAACGCATGTGCATAGAAAAACCAGCCCCAACAAAAAACATCTGACTTCCATATTAAATAGCTTCATGTATTAATGTGGGTAAAGCTTAGGAATCCGATTAACTGTTTTTATAACTTCTTCAAAATCCAAACCAATAATTTCCAAATACCAGCGAAGTGTTTCGTAGCGGGGCAGGTTGTCTTCTTCGATCATTGCCATGGCCTCATCGCGGGTGAGCATACCTTCACGGATCTGGTTACTGCGGAAGGTGTCGTTTTCGGAGAAGCCAGCAACCGTATAATAAATATAATTATAGAAACTGGCTGTGCCATCTCCTATACGCCAGGTGGATTTGGTATCAATGGCGGTTTCCCATTTATACTCGTGTTGTAACAGGTTGTTGATCTCATTTTCGTCCCAGCGATAGTAATCAAACAAATGATAGTAGTCCTTTTTAGGTGCTATATACCTTGACGCAAAAGAACCCAAATTGTCGATAATTGACTGATTCAAATAGCCAGGGCTATTGATGATGTTTTTACCCACGTATCCGAAAAGCTTCAATTGATTGAAAACAGAAAGGGAATATATTCTTTTTTTATCGAATTCGGGGGGCAGGCCGGCAAAGCCAACTTTGAATTCGGTATTTTCAAGGTTGTTGATACCCCAGATATTCAAATCGATGCCTGTTTGTTTTTTAACCTGATTTGTGTAATAGAAGAAGAATTTATCCCCTGCCATGAACAAAGGAATCATACCCAACGAAGGATATTTAAGCCAGGCGCTTACATTCTTGCGAATATTTTCGCGTTTCCAATGGATATCAGCTGACACGATGATGTTTTCGACACCCAGTTTGCCGCATACACGGGCAATGTTGCGCCGGGCGAGGTCAGTTACCATTCCCCAATCATAGGTAAAGGCAATGGGGTTGAGGCCGAGTTCTTTTTTAATGATGTGCAGCGAATAGGTGCTGTCACGGCCACCACTAAATGGAACGATACAGTCAGGTTTACCGTTTTTATTCCTATATGGCTCAACGAGTGCTTTTAGGTTATCGATGGGCTGAACTTTATTCTGAGGCTTGAAGTGGTTGCAGTAGTTACAAACACCATGATGATCAAAAGCAATAAATGGAAAAGTTTCGGGGAGTAAACACTTTGTACAACGACGAAGTTTACTAATGGCTTCGGTGTTCATTTCGAGCAGGCTGAAAAGGTGATGCTCTTTTGAACGATTAATAAAAGATGCCGGATCAATTACCACTTCCTGCTTGTTGACTTCGTTGTCAAGAATATGTTTCTGAAGTTTAAAAGGGACGGTGCTGCTTTTTGGTATGGAATTGTTTTGCACCGGTGAATTTAAATGTTTGATGCTTAGGTCATTCATATTGATAACGATGCCTTTGTTGGCTGCCAATTGACTGACTTCATGCTGACCGCCAAATGGGGCGAAACAGCGCTCTTTTTTGAGCTTTTCGAGGAAGTAAGCTTCTGAGGCAAAAGTGATAAAATTGGCATTGTCTGTTATATAATAGAGTGATCCATTGTTGGTGGCCAGCACAAACTGGTTAAGATCCTGAAACATGATAGCCACTGACCAGGTACCTTCCAGTTGGCTGAAGGTTTTGTTGCAAGCTCCGGCAAGGTCATCAGAGGTTTGAAGTTCGTTGCGAATGAGGGCAGGAATTATTTCTGTATCAATAGCAAATTCACGCTGCAATCCGGGATGTTTTGCCCAAAGATCATCCACATTGACGATGATGCCGTTGTGAATGATGAGCATATCACTTTTAAGCACAGGCTGGTTGTTCACCTCGTTGAGCTGGGTGCCATTGGTAACAAGACGTGCATGACCAAAGGCAGCAAAGCCACTTCCGTTATGATAATCACCAAGCGATTTTGTTATTTCCCTGTCAAAAGCTGCACTTTTAAGCAGTTGGCGAATTGGAATATCTCCTTTGATCACTTCGATGCCACTATTCGTCCCATTGCGAATGGCCATACCAGAAGAATCCTTGCCGCGTGACTCGCTGAAAACAGCAATGTTTTCGAGGGTTTTACGAATCTGGTTTTGAGAATATTTAGTACCAGGTTTGGCTATAAGGCCGAAGATTCCGCACATGAGAGGTTGAGGTTGAGGTTGATTTGTTCTTTGTTGATTTGTTGATGGAAGAGCCAAGGAAGAAGTGAAAAGAGCCAAGTGGGGTAAGTTTTTTTAAAGCTAAAGTGAAAAGAAAAAGAGCTAAGGCTGAAGGGTGTTAGTTTGGTATAATTAGCACTTATTCTTCTACCTTCACAGGACAAGGGATGAGTTATTTGCGTAGGTTGTATTTGACGATGACCCATTTGGCGATGTTTTTTGTTTCGATGAAGGCCCAGTTGAGCATATACTTAAATCCGAAATCAAAGAAGGTATCGGGATGGGCGTTGATCATAACATGGTTTGGTATTTTCCCCTGATTGACCATATCAATGAGGTGGAATGAGTTGTTGATTGGAATATTGTATGGGGAATCCACCTTGTCGCGAACGCTGACGCTGGTTCTGTTCCATGCCCGGCCATTATCAGTGATGTAAAACACTTTTTGATAATCCACATCGAATGAAGTATCAGCGATTATTCCATATTGCCTATAATCATACTGTTGCCAGATGGTTTTGTTGTCCCATTTGGAAAGCGGGCTGCCGTGCATGCAAATTGTTTCCACCGGGTAAAATTCTCTAAGCTTATCAAGGCTTCGTTCAAAATGCTCAATTGACTTTTTTGGATCACCTCCGCAGAGGCTCAGGTCTTCATAATGATAACCTATTTCATGCCCAAGCGCTGCAACTTCCCGAATGATTTCAGGCTTGAAGACAGACGGTATGATGCGAAAATAATATGTTGATTTTATGTTGTTTGCAGCTTCCATACGAGCCATTTGCTGGGTTTGTAATGGAAACCGGTCCACATCATGGCGATGAATAAGAAATTTTCCGATTTTTTTCTCCGTTTTAATGTACTCTAAAAACGTAACAACTTTAAAATCATTTGATTGAAAAGTCTGAATAATGTTTTTATAAGAAATAAATGTGAATTCTATCATTTTAATAATATTTAATAACTTTTGCAGGTGAGCCTAAAGCAAGTGAGTATGCTGGGATATCTTTTGTTACTAGTGAATTTGCTCCTATTATTGCACCTTCTTCAATGGTTACACCTGGAAATATAATGACTCTTGAACCTATATGGGCACCCTTGCGTATATTTATTGCTCCTTTTCTAAACTTACAATCACCTACCCACATATCTTTCTTATATGTACTCAAATCTCTTTTATGAGTCAGAATCATGCATTCGGGTGCAATATAAACTCCTTCTTCAATAGTTATTAACTCCGTATTATCATCATCAATATGCACATCAAGGCCGATGTAAACATTTTTACCAATTTTTGCCCCACGTAATCTGTGAAAAAATACTCGTAGTGAGGACGGAAAACTATGACGTGCGAAATGATGCAGAATGCGGGTGATTATTTTTCCTATCATAGAAACTCATTATTTGATATGGTTGGGTACAATAAAAGAAGAATAGTTATACATTTAATAAGGAATTGTATGCTCTCGCATAATTATTTGCAAATGAGAATATTGAAAAATCCCTTTCTATCCGTGCCCTTGCATTTTTCGAAAGTTCATTCATTAAATCACTATCATTGACCAATTTAGTTATTGAAGAAGCAATGGTTGAAGGGGAATTGTTCTCCATGATATATACTTCTTTGGTTGTGAAAGGCACTCCAAAATTATTTACCATACATACTTTCCCATATGACATGGCTTCTAAAAGAGATATACTAAATCCTTCCATAAACGAGGGCAGAATAAAAATGGTTGATTTTTCAAAAAATGGTTTTACATTTTCCAAGAATCCATGAATACTTATACTATCAGTCAGTTTATTTGAAATAACTAGATTTCTGTGACTTTGAAGCAGTTCCCCTTCTCCTATTATATCAATATGAATTCGGTCTCTAATATCCTGATCAAGTTCTTTAGCAGCCATAATCAAATGATCAAGGGCTTTTACTTTTACCTGTCGCCCGATGTAAAAAATATTGATCTTAGCGTCTGTCTCTAATGGATAAATTATTGCAGGAATTGCTATCCCGGTATGAATGACAATAGAATTAATAAAAGTTAAATTTCGAAGCTCTTTGGCTTTATCTCTATTCTCTTCTGTTTCGAAAACAAGGAGATCAATTTTTTTATAAAAAGACTCTTCTACCCAACGGGCAGGACCATTCATTTTCCCTGATTTGACCGTTTTGAATGAATAAGGTGTTCCAATACTTTTTTTTCTGAATAGCTTGCATAAAAAATAACCCACAAATATGCCAGGCTGCATATGCCCATGAATGATATCAATCTTATAACGTGGTATTAAATACAGGGAATAAAAGAAACTTAAAAAATTCGCAATTAATTGGCGGATTGCTCTTCCTCCAAATGTGAAAAGCCGGAAAACCGTTACATTACCATAGATGTCTTTTGCTCTCTGTCCTTTTAGATGCTGGGTTATAATATAGGTTTCAATATTTTCAGGCAAAGTACCAATGAACATATCACAATATTTATTCACACCACCACCCCTGATTCCAATAACTTCGGAATTTGAGAAGGCATAATCAAATGGCCAGTTTTTAATACCTATATGCAGTACCCTTATTTTCTTCATTTGATTATCATTTGTGTTAAACCATCTGTTAGATTAATTTGGGGTTGCCAATTAAGCAATTTAGAGATTTTACTGATATCGGCGACTGTGTCATCCACTTCATTTATTCTCTTGTTATTCGCATAGGTTATTTTCAATTTGTTATAATATAGTGTGTTTACAATCTGAACTACTTCACTAACAGAATGACTCTTCCCTGAACCTACGTTAACTTGGACAAATTGCTTGTTTTCAAACTCCACTGCCTTTACAAAAGCCTCTACCACATCATCTATAAACACATAATCCCTTTTAGGATTTGGGTCAAGCAAATCTATTTTTCCTGTTTTTGCTTGTTCAAGTATAATCGGTATGAGGAATTTTGGATTCTGTCCTGAACCGTAAATATTGAAAGGGCGCAAAATAATTGAGGGGACATTAAAATAACGAAAGTAATTTTCACAGAGTCTTTCACCGATTATTTTCGTTTCCGAATATGGATTAAAACCATTAAGCGGATGATCTTCACTGATAGGTAAATAGTTAGGTGAACCATAAACATAAGAACTTGAAAAAACAAACCTCGCCTGAAATTTTCTGCATATTTCAAGAAGATTTATCACTCCGTTTATGTTTAAATGGTAAAAATCTCTCGGACGTTCATAAGAACTTGGCACAAAACTATTCGCTGCAAGATGGACACAGGCATCAAATTCAGGAACATTCTTTAACTGTTCAAAATTCAGAATGTCCATGCCTTCGGCGATATCCAGTTTAATAATACAATGATTTCTCTTTTGCAGGGCTTTTGTAAGTTTACTGCCTATAAAGCCAGAACTACCCGTAACAGCTATTCTCATAAGGAGTTCTTAATAATGGAGTTGTAATCCTGTGCCGCTTTCTCATAATCATCAGGGCGGCCAATATCTAACCAATAACTATCATGCCTTTTTACTGCCACTTTTGTATTAGATTTAAGCATGGCATACATGAGATGATCAAAACCGAAAGGAATTCCTTCGGGAATCATTTGAATGATTTTTCTGTTTGCCATATAGACTCCCATACTAACTTCGAAATGATAAACAGGCTTTTCTTTAAAATTTGAAAGCTGATTTTCCTGATTGATCTCAAGCACACCATAGTCATTGATGTATTGTCGTTGAAAAGAGGAAATGGTGAATAAATTATGCTTTTGAATGTGAAAATCATAGAAGCCGGAAAAATTGAGATCTGTCAAAACATCTCCATTCATCACCAGAAAATTTTCCGGAAGATCATTGATTAATTTTAATGGCCCCATCGTACTTAACGGAATGTCTTCAAGCGAATAATCGATTTTGACACCCCATTTTGAACCATCCCCACAAAATGCTTTAATTATTTCAGCCATATGGTTAATTGTCAATGTTATATGATTAAAACCATTTTTAGCCAACTGCTGGATAATAATTTCCAGAATGGGTTTATCCACTATCGGCACCAATGGTTTGGGCAGAGAAACAGTATAAGGTTTTAATCTTGTTCCTTTACCTCCAGCAAGTATTACTGCTCTTTTAGACATTGTATAACTCAGGTTTATAATGGTGAATATTCTTTTCTAACCATTGAATGGTTTCTGTTAAACCGGAAGTCAAATCGTAATCAGGGACCCAGTCAGTTGTTTTTCTTATTTTTTCGTTATTACAGTATAGTCTTTCCACTTCACTTTTACCGGGTCGTATGCGCATATCTTCGGAAACTATTTCTAAAGATGTATTCATGATTTTTCCGATCAGATGAACCAGATCCTGTACGGAAATCTCGCTGGACATTCCGATATTGGTAATTTCACCCGTAGTTTGATTTGAATTTGCTATTGAAAGAAATCCCTTTGCCGTGTCTTTTACAAATGTTAAATCACGTGTTGGAGTTACATTCCCCAGTTTTAATACATGATTTCCTTTTAATATCTGGGTAATTACTGTTGGAATAATTGCCCTTGCTGATTGCCTTGGCCCAAAAGTGTTGAAAGGTCTTACAATTTTGACATCCAGATCAAATGATTTGTGAAAACTGATAGCCAATTGATCTGCACCAATCTTTGAAGCTGAATAAGGCGACTGTCCAACCATGGGATGTTTTTCATCAATTGGAATATATTGAGCCGTTCCATAAGTTTCGCTTGTGGATGTTACCAAGATATTCTCAAGTTCCAATTCTTTGGCAGCTTGAAGTATGTTATATGTTCCTTCTATATTAGTTCTAATGTATGCCAAAGGAGAAATGTATGAATACGGAATACCTATTAATGCCGCAAGATGAAAAACACTATCACATCCTTTTGTGGCAGAATGAACCGAATCATAATCCCTTATGTCACCGCTTATTACTTCTATCTGATCTCTGTAATCGAAACTTTCAAGCCATCCCCAATGATTTTTTGAATTATAATGTACAAAAGCTTTGACATTATAACCCTTTCCGACCAACAATTCAGTCAGATGTGAGCCAATAAATCCACCTGCTCCGGTAACAAGTATGTTTTTCATGCCCTAGTTTTTTAATTGTATTTTATTAATAAATTCGACATACTTCGTTTTGAATTTTTCCATTGAATAATCATTCTTTAGTATATAGTATGCGGCATTTCCAAAGTCAATTCTTTTTTTATAATCGGTTACCAGGGTGTACAAACTGTCCCCAATCGTTTGGAAATCACCAATGTCACATATATATCCTGAAACATTCTCCTCAATCAGTTTATTGTTGTCTCCTGCATCTGTTGATACAACAGGGAGGGAGAAACTCATCGCCTCCATGACAGAATTTGAAGTTCCTTCAAACAATGAAGTAGTTAAAAAGATATCGGCATTTTTTAAAAGGTCGGGAATGTTCGACGGGTTTATAATAATTTCTGTAATGTTTTCAATTTGATAATCTGTGATTAATTTTCTGATTTCGCCTTCAAGAACGCCATAGCCTATAATCTGATAGGTAAAGGAAACACTTTTATTAGCTTTCAATTTCTCAGCTAAATATGCAATGGCTTTTATAGCAGTAGGATAATCTTTTTGTTCTACAAAACGGGCCAATGATACAATTTTTATGGCTGATGTTTTCGGTCTGATAAATGGTAAAATTTCCAGATCAAAACAATTTGGAATTACTTCACAGGTGCTTGGTTTAAATCCATACCCGATCAGATTGGTCCTGCCTGAATAATTATTAAAAATGGTATAATCAAGAATGTGGTTATGTAAAAACCGTTGAATGATAAGTTTAAGTCTGGGGATTTCGGCATTTCTGATGCCACCTACGATATAATCCACGCCGCTAATCTTTCCGGCTACCGAACCATAGAAATTGTTACTTGCCAGATAGCCAAAAATTATATTGATTTTGTTTTTTGATAATAACCGAATAAGTTTTAATAATTTTGAAAGTAGGCTGCCAGTAAGATATATCGTTTGAATTTGAAATTTCTCAATATAATCAGTGAACTTTGGTTCCGTTAAATGGCCATTCCAAATAACCAGATAAGTATTAAAGTCCTCCTGTAATACTTTTGAAAGCAATACGGCCTGTTTCTCAGCTCCACCAGACTTAAGTGTTGGAATAAATATGCATATATTTTTCATGAAACAGGATGGATTGACAAGTCACGTTTAAACCATTCCACAAATTCTTTCAACCCATCATCAATATTCATGGTGGGATGATAATTTAATAACTTACGCGCTTTCTCGGTGTTGGCGTAAGTAATATTTACATCACCCGGTTGGAAAGGCAATTTTATGAGTTTCGCTTTTTCATTGGTATATTTCTCCAAATATTCTACCAATTCTGACAGGGACGTGGTTTTTGATTCTCCCAGATTAAATATGTTAAAACCTTCAATCTTTTCGATGGCACATTCAATGCCATTAATAATATCCGAAATATGGGTATAATCACGTCTGGACGAGCCGTCTCCGTAAAAAGGTATCTCTTCCTGATTGATCAGTGCCTTTGTAAATTTATGAATGGCCAGATCAGGCCGCTGTTTCGGACCGTAAACGGTAAAAAACCTCATACAGAAAATATCAAAACCATATAAATGGTGATAGGTATGGCATAGCAGTTCCCCGGCTTTTTTACTGGCGGCATAAGGAGAAATCGGAAAATCAACAATATCTGTCTCCATAAAAGGTACGGTTTCATTGTTCCCATAAACGGAGGAGGAAGAAGCGAAGACCATCTTTTTCACCTGATATTTTTTCATGGCTTCCAGAATGTTGAGCGTTCCGATCACATTGGTATGATAATAACCAACCGGATCGAGGATGGATGGTCTTACACCTGCTTTGGCGGCTAAGTGTATGACGATTTCTATTTTTTCATTCGAAAAAAGTTTGTTTAACAAAGCATTGTCTAAAATGTCGCCTTCATAAAATGAAAAGTACGGGTTTTTTGATAATTGTTGTAAATTATTAAGTTTGATCCTTTTATCATAAAAAGGATCAAAATTGTCCAATCCAACGATCCTGTTCCCTGCTGATAAAAGTTTTTCAGCCAGATTACTGCCAATAAATCCAGCCACACCAGTGATTAAAATTTTCATTTTCTTTTTAAATGATTTTCATGATTTCTCACTTCTTATTGTCATTCCTTATTATCATTCCAAATATTTCACAACAGCCTCGCCTTCAATACCGATATCACCATTTTCCTTAATGCAAATTGTCTTAAATGTCACTATAGGTTTATCTGTGCGAATTTTAACAATTTCAATCATTACATTGATTTCTTCGTTTATATAAACTGGATTCTTAAAATTCATAGTTTGTCCTAGATGAATTGTACCATTTCCAGGTAGTTCTGAGCCTAATAGCCCGCCAAACAGACTGCCAACCATGATACCTGGAACAATACACGACTTAAAGGGTGTATTTAAAGCATATTCATCATCAAAATGAATAGGATTACTATCACCAGATAGTTTTAAATATTCTAATACATCATCCTTGCTGAATTTTTTTATAATAAACGCCTTTTCTCCAATAACTAATTTTTTCATAATGCTTAATTTTTTTAATTTTATGGGTATCCCTAAAACCCATTTGATTTACTTAGGTTCCTTTATAAACCTTTTCAGGCATAAACCATTTCTGGTTCTCTAAAAACTTATTATTCTAATTGTCTATTTTATTTCACTAATAATCTATTATAGATATTTTTTGCATTTAAGTCCCTAAATTTATTAAAGTTTTTATAGTTACTCCCAAAATAGTTTCTCCAAATGTTTTCGTAACATTTCTTGATAATGTGGTTGCGTTCTTAAACTAGTAAAAACTCCAGGGCTGTAATAAACACCATCTTGCATTTCCTTGCAATATCCTTCAGGTTTCTGCTCTTCCCAAATCTTTCTTGCAACTTCAAAATAATCTTCGGCATTACCAATTACTTTAGCTGGGATGCCTCCTGCAATTGAATTTGCTGGTATATCCTTAGTTACAACAGCACCAGCAGCAATAATACAATTATCTCCGATTTTTACATTTGGAAGAATTATTGCATTGACACCAATATTACAATTATTTCCTATCTCAATTTTTCCAAAAATTTGAAGGTCAGGTATTCTATCTCTGTAATTCCATCCTAAACTATGCGTCAGTAATTTAACACCAGTTGCGATTCCTACATGGTCTCCAATTTTGAGCAAATATGGTTCTGCTGGTAAACTTCCAAAAGTAAGCCAACAATCTTTACCAACCTTAGCCCCCCTTTGTCTGTAATACTCCGCCATATTTAAACTATTATACTTTACCCTTACATGTAAGATTTCAAATACTTGTTTAAACTTTCTAAACATTCCAATAATTCTCATGTTATTTTTTATTATGTTATTTTATTTACGATTTGCTAGTGTCATCTATAAAATTTACCAAACTTTGAGCATGATTCGTAAAGTCGAAGTGATCCTTAGCTGTATTAAATGCATTTATTGGTATTTCCTCGACATACTTATTATAATGTGTAATTATATCGATTAATTTCTCAAAATAAGCATGTTCGTTCGTGTTTTTTATTATAAACCCATTCACCTTATCCTGAATATATAGAGAATTATCACTAACATCTGTTACCAAAACAGGTGTGCCTGAGATTAAATATTCTGATAATTTTGTTGAAAAACCATATTTAGTTTTTAAATTTTCAATTCTAGGGAGTAGCAACAAATGCTTATTACTTAAATGGTTGATTACATCAGCTTGATCTATCAACCCATGAAATATGATGTTAGAGGATATGTTATTTTCTAGCGCAATTCTTTCAAGCTCCTTCTTTTCATTTTTCATGTACGATCCGAAAAGATGTAGCTCAAATGCGACATTACTCTTTTTCAGTTTTCCTAATGCCATGTAAAAAATATTAAACCCTTCTTTACTAATACCAATTTGGCCGGCAAAAGCCATTGTGAAAACATCTCCTAAAATATATTTTTTGTTAAATATTGGAGTATAAGAGCGAGTATCTGTAAGAATAGGAATATGAATGAAATTAGTATTAATTCTTTTAAAGTATTCTATCAGATTGGTGCTAATAATGAGCAAACCATCAAAATATTTTATGACATTTTCATTAAATCTGTATTGACAAATTTTCATTTGGTTATGAATATTGCCTAAAAGTCTTCCAATTGGGGTTTCATTTAGCAGATTTCTATCAACTCCAGCTCTCCGTAATTCATTTATTTCACAAAATATTTTATACTTATAAAGCTTCTTGAGGATTAACACACACAAGGGTTCCATTGTAGGATCAATTGATGGATAAAGAATAAAGCAAGAATTGCCCGCCAATTTCTTTGCGTATTTTGCTATTCTGAATAGATAAATTGTTGTAATTAAATAATTGTTCTTTAAAAATACTTTACTTAATATACTTTTATAAGAAATTGGATCTGTTACTTTAAAAATATTTTCTTGAACCACATGAGTATTCTTAGCCAATATCTTTTTATTGGTTAGCGAACTAATATATACATTTCTACCCATTGAAGAAATTGCTTTCGAGTAATTTAAAACCCTTGCAGCTCCCGCACTATTTCCATCAACCAGCTTACCAGAACAAATAATAATTATATTATCAACCATAAATAAAAGAATATTTTTAATACCTATTTGCTATCCCAAACCACTTATTACTTAATTTAGCATTACCGATTATCAATTTAAGTATTCGCCAGGACGTATTTTCAATTGTATAGTCCTGAGAAATACTTCTATATTTTCCCATTTTTTGCTCTTTAATGGCAATTTCAATAGAATTTAATATCACATTAGGGTCAAACCCGGTTAAAATGATCGTTCCTGCATCCTGTGCTTCAGGCCGCTCCATTGATTGCCGTAAACTAATTGCAGGGAAGGATAACATAGCACTTTCCTCACTGATGGTACCACTATCTGAAAGTGTACATAAGGCATTCATCTGTAAATAAACATAATCTATAAATCCAAAAGGTTTCATCCAGTTGATAAGTTCATTGGTTTTAATTTTATCTAATGTCTCTAAACGTTTTCTGGTGCGGGGATGCGTTGAAACAATAACCCGATACCCATATTTTTCGGCCAGTTGATTAAGCGCCAGAACGATCTTTTGAAGGTTTTCCTTGTTGTCAACATTCTCCTCACGGTGCACAGAAACAACGAAATATTGCTGCTTTTCAATTCCTAATATCGAAAGTACATTTGACTTCTGGATTTTTGGTAAATAATAGTCCAGCACTTCTTTCATGGGTGAGCCTGTAAGATAAATGCGCCTGTGAGGCAATCCTTCGGATAAGAGATGCCTACGGGCATGTTCTGTGTAAACCAGATTAAAATCTGAAATATGATCCACCACCCTTCGGTTAACTTCTTCCGGCACATTAAAATCAAAGCTACGGTTACCTGCTTCCATATGAAAAACGGGAATATGCATGCGTTTGGCAATATAAGCTGACAAGCATGAATTAGTATCACCAAGCACCAATAAGGCATCCGGTTTTTCCAGTTTCAATATTTCTTCTGTCTTTCGCAAAATATCACCCACTGTGGCACCCAGACTCGATGTGTCAGCATTGAGAAAATGATCGGGTTTGCGAAGTTCAAGTTCGTTCCAGAAAATCTCATTTAGTTCATAATCATAATTTTGGCCCGTATGAACTATCACTTGATTTAAATATTGATCAAGTAATGCCATTGTACGAGACAAACGGATGATCTCCGGCCTGGTTCCAATTATGGTAACAACTTTTAATTTATTCATTTGGCATATAAAATATTGATAATCAGTATGTATTATAAAAAAGCCTCAGTTGCTTTGAGAGTTCTAACCCCCTGAATTAATTATTCCCAATTTATTGGCATATTTCATATTTGCTCTTAATCCTATCAGGCTTAAAATTATGTTAGTGATTGTGTTGAATGCTTATGTGATGAGAATTAAATACTGCTTTCATAGGATCCACTTTACTTTTCCTGAAATAGAGCTGCAATTAGGGTTTGAGAAAGTGATTTCATAAATTTGAATTTTGCAAGAAGCTCATCGTTTCAAAACCGGAAATAAATGGCCTAAATGCCTATAATTAGACTTTCTCAAAATACGTATCACCGTCCTCAGAATTATAGTGCTCATTAATCCAGAATAATGTAATCAAATCTTCATCTCCGATGTTGGTAATATTGTGGGTATACCAAATTGGCATATCAACGAAGGCGGGTTGATTGCCATCAAGATCAAAGGAAATAACTTCATTTGTTCTAATACGTCTTATTTTAATTCGAGCATTACCTTTAATTACAGCAAAACGCTCTGTTTTTCGGGTATGAAAATGATTTCCCCGTGTAATTCCGGGGACTGAACTGGAAAAAGACACCTGCCCACCACTGTTAAGTTTAATGATTTCCACAAAACTGCCCCGATTATCAGTGTTAAGCTTGAGTTGAAAAGGAAAGAAATTAGCATGATCAATATAGCAAAGAAAAGTGTTCCACAGATTCCGGTCGAAAGGGTCATCAAGGTTTGGAATCATTCCGTTTTCGAAATAGTTCCTTTTGTATTCAGTAAGTTTTCGTAACAAATCTGATACTTTAATTTGGGCAGTATGTGGAATATGCCATGTATTTAATGATGACTCTCCATTGATCTGCTGTATGAAATGAAAAACCAGTTCACCAACATAAATCAGTTTGATTTCCCCGTCAACCTCAATTTTTGAACCTTCATTGTGTGTAAGTTGATGACAGAAAGTTGCCACAACTGAATTGTAATATGGATTACCAAATGGGCCATATACATTAGGAATTATGAAAACGCTGAATTGCGCATGATTTCTGATGGCCCAGTTTTCAAGCAATTGACGGCCATCTTTTTTTGATTTACCATAAAGGTTATCACGTTCCTCCTGGGTTGACGAAGAAAAAATAATGTGGGGTTTGGAATTTGTAGATTCACAAGCGTTAATTAGCAATTTTACGAGGCCGATATTGGTTTTGTAAAGGACTTCAGCATCATTATGACGATTCATTGCGGCTAAATGAACAATGACATCGCATTGAATAACAAAGGACTCAAGTTTATTATTGTCAACAAAAAAGGCATCTTCAAATGGTACGCATTCGAATTTATCAGGGCTTAACATCAGAGTGTTGTAAAGATGTGTACCTATAAAACCAGCTTGTCCGGTTATTCCAATTTTAATCATAATTTAACAAAACCATTTCTAAACTACCTTAAATGAATCGCCAAAACCAATTATTATCCTTGTCAGAAAAGTAAATTAAACTAAGGTTCGTAGATATGATCAATATCCTCACCCAGTATGTCTTTACGAATTATCGGCAGTTTCAACAATAATTGCTTCATGCCTTCTACATCCAAACGATGGGTGTTGTGTGAGGTGTAATCATCAGCCTCGGCCATTTTGGTTTCTCCTTCTGTAAAATATTTACCATAATTCAGATCGCGGTTATCTGCCGGAATCCTATAATATTCCCCCATATCTTCTGCTTTCGACATTTCCTCCCTGTTTACAAGGGTTTCATAAAGCTTTTCCCCATGACGTGTACCAATGATATTGATTGGGTTTGGTGCATGGTACAAATCTTTTATGGCCAAAGCCAGCACTTCAATGGTTGCAGCAGGCGATTTTTGAACAAAAATGTCACCATTGCTCACGTTATTAAAAGCATACCAAACCAATTCAACAGCATCATCAAGTGTCATCATAAAACGGGTCATACTTGGGTCTGTAATGGAAAGAGGCTTCCCTGTTTTGATTTGATCAATAAACAAAGGGATTACAGAACCACGTGAAGCCATTACATTGCCATAACGTGTTCCACAGAAAGTAATTCCTGTTCCATCCAGACCACGACTTTTAGCAACCATAAGCTTTTCGCTCAATGCCTTACTCATACCCATAGCATTGATCGGATAAACAGCTTTGTCGGTGCTAAGAACCACAACACTTTTTACACCATATTGCATTGCACTATCGAGTACGTTCTCAGCTCCAAGCACATTGGTTCGTACAGCCTCCATCGGAAAGAATTCACAGGATGGCACCTGTTTAAGGGCTGCAGCCTGAAAAACAAAGTCGATTCCTCTCATGGCCATATCCACTGAACGTTTGTCGCGGGTGTCTCCTAAATAATACTTTACCTTTTCATTGCGATAAAATTTACGCATATCATCCTGTTTTTTTTCATCACGACTTAGAATACGGATTTCACTGAATACCTCATCGTGCAGAAATCGGCGTAGGACAGCATTTCCAAACGAACCTGTGCCACCTGTTATCAGAAGTTTACTTTTTTTTAACATACAATACTTAAATTAGATCCTTACAAATTCCAGATTCCAAAAGCTTTATCATGAATAATCTTATAGGCTTGAATAGGTGAAAATATTGCAGAAATCGAAAATGATACAATCGAAGCAATAACAATACCATTAGTTCCCATATCCATTGAGACAGCTAAAAGATATGAAAGCGGAATATTGATCAAAGCTGCAAAAGCAGTTAAATACATCTGTAATCTAAGTTTACCCACCCCATTAATAAAAAAGTCAAAGATACTAGTCCAGATATTTAGCAAAATCATGAATGCAACAAGACTAACTAGTAATGTTGGAACTTGCACACGGTCACCAATCCAAACTTTAAAAATAAATGATGAAAAAGCAACAATTAGTACAGCAACAGCAAGGAATACAAAATATATCAGGATTAGCCTTTTAATTGTCTTTTTTATCCAATCCTTTTTACCCAATGTCCAGGCATTGGTATAGGCTGACCATAAGGGAGTATTTAATATGGAAAAGCCAACACTTAGATAAATGAGAATTTGATAGGCTAATTGGTATGTGGTTACCTCTGCTGGTCCCACAAAGTTGGAGATGAGAAAATTATTTGTAGAATGAATAACAACAAGACATATCTGAATAAAAAAGAATTTGCCACCAAGAACCATTAAATCCTTTGTCAAGGATAAATCAATACTCTTTATTTGCGGAGTAAATTCTTTAAATGCAAACCTGAAAAACAAAATACCTGCTGTGAAAGGAATTAAGAAACTCATAAAACTTTGCAGTGAACCAAAATACAATAGAGATGATTTTGAAGTATGAATAAGAATAATGATAACACCCAGAAAAACAATTTTACCTATAAGTTGTGTAATATCGACCAATGCAGATCTGTGGAATGCAAAAAATATCTTATTAATTAACGAACTCGCAAATCGGAGGGCAAAAAAGATAAAAACGATGATCAATAATAGCTGCAAATCATGTGAGGCGATTGTATCAATGTTTAAAACCTTGTTCCAGTTAATAAAAAAAGCGGCAGGCACAAATACTGTGATCATGATCATTGCAATAACAATCATTAAGAAATAGCTCGTTGATATATATTTAATTGCCATGGGTTTGTTACCCGCAGAGAAAACTTCAGTCAATTTATTTCTAAGACCTTGCCCTAATCCGATGTCGAACATATCAATCCATGAAATAATGGAGGTAATTGTTGCGTAAATACCAAACTGAACAGGATCAAGATAATCAAGTATTAATGGCATCGAATACAAGCCGATAAATACTACCATCATTTTTGAGATAGAAGATAGAATGATGTTTTTTTTAATAGTACTCTTTTTTACTAATTCACTCATTTGCGCAACATCGGCTATTTGAATTAAACTTGTTTTAAACTATTGCTAGTTTTTCAGATTTAGTTCTACCTGTTTTGCTTTCGTTATAACCAATCAAATAAAGCAAAAGAATCAGAACATAGAAGGAACTAAAAATAAATGTGAATGCGAATGTCTGTATTAAATATAGTACAACAATTATGTATCCTGATTTTACCCTAAACCTATTGCTGATATATCGTGATGTTTTAAACAAGGCCATGAAGATTAATACTATACCGACTATCCCATATTTTGCGAGGGCATTGCCCAGGCCATTCATGCTGTGAATAGATCCATAAAACTTCGTCATCTCAGAGTTGTCAGTAGAACCAATCCCAAACAATGGACTGGTATTAAAATCATCGATATTGAGCATTAAGCCCTGCACCCGGCCAAGGCTATACGACTGATCTGATCCCCCTCCTCCTTGCCGGATCCAGTCAATATTATCATTGTAAACCTTTTCGTCCACATCAAGAGCCTTTTGAACTTTTTCACCAATGAAATCGAGTCTAGAAAAAACTAATAATAATACAATAAACAAAATTGTAAAAACAAATTGTAACATCTTGGTGCTAGAATATTTATTTGTATAATAAAATATGAATATGGCCAGTAAACACAGATAACCAGTTGTTGAAAAAGTCGTTATCAGGGCGATAAGAAAAACAATTACTCTTTTGTTAATTTTGAAATTAGAAACTATTAGTTCGAAAAAAATAGCTAGGGAGAGCAAACTGGCAAAGGGGCCAGGCTCCCACATGAAGCCACAATTTCTTACGAAGTCATTAGCGTTTATCGTATAGATAATGATATTTGCTGAATATCTTCCTTCACCATCAGCACTTGTTAAGTAAAGAGTGTCTTGAATAGACTTAATAATAGAAAAAAAATAATTTAGATTGATCATGGTAGGGATGACCATTATCAGACTAATTATTGTCAGCCAATACATATTAGAAATAAAAAATGGAATAAAATCATCTTTAAGAAAGGCGATAATTGCGGTTGTAAAAAGAACAGAAGCTATGAGGGCTTGATTAAACCGTCCGAAAACAATGGCATGAACAGTATGAATAACTAATAGAATTACAACTGGAATAAATAAACTAATAGTAAGCGTGTTTTTTGTAAGTATTACAAAAATAAATATGAAAGCCGTTAAATATAAAATAAAGACATAAGGTGTAGGATTAAAAAGATTATTTGCCTGTCCTACAACAAATAAAAGCAGTAATACCAGAATGTTTTTAATAAATTTCATTAACTTTGAGTATTGGAATATCTATGAAGCAATAAACTCAATAATTGATTTTGAATGTGTTTTATAATCAAAATTATTGTATGCCTGTTTCAAACCATTTAATCCGATAGTTTTAGCTATCAACGGGTTATTTAATAAATATTGAAATGCTTCTGTGATTTCATCCCGATTGGTAACATCAATAAAGTAAGCTTCCTTTCTATCTTCAAGAATCTCGCCGTAACCATCATCTTTTGACATAATTACAGGGTGTCCAGTAAACAAATACTCAACAACTTTAGAAGAAGGAAGACCTGAGTGAATACTGTTTGCTGTCTTCCCAACAATAAATGCATATGCATTTACCAGATAATTGACATATTCTTTTCTTGACACTTCCTTTGTTAGGATTACCCTCGAACCTAATTGGAGTTTTTGAATCAAATCTAAAAGAGATTGGTAATACTTTTGATTGTTGATACGACCGACAATATAAAATTTTACATTTTTATCAGTTTGCGCTATCTGGTTAAAAGCCTGAATTACCTGACGTAGCCCATCTTTTTCTTCCGAGGTTACAGAACCACAGTATGCAAAATATTTTTCATCAGACGAAGGAGATTGAATAATAATATCATCATAAATCTGTGTCGCGGGTATGATAATAACGGGTTTATCCTTAGATATGTATTTTTTGTAATGTTCGTGGACAGGAACAGACTCAAAAATATAACCTGTAAAAAGCTGATAAAAGCATTTGAGAAACAGTTGTCTAAATATGGATTGTTTTAAGCTCAAATATGGATATTCACAAGCTTCGGCATATATACTAATTCCTTTTAGTCGGCAGCTGAGTAATAATGTAAAAAGTGCAATTGAGGGAGTAGCAATTAATATTACTGATGTACTTTTGTCATAATGAAATATAACTCCAATTATTGCTTTTAAAATTCCTAAAAATCTAAAATACCTTCTTTTTAAGAAACTTTTTGGCCGGTGGACTCTATTTGGTAGATATATATATGAAACCTTATCAAAAAGACCTTTATACGACAATGAATATGTTTCGGGCAAATTAGCTGTCAGGCAAATAACCTCAGTTTCAGCTCCGTTAAAGTTGAATCCCTTTGCAAAAGAATGTATACGATTAGCTGATGCGTTCCCAAAGGGGAAAGAAACAGTTGTAATAATCTTAATTGCCATTTATTGTTTATAATGACTATAAAAAACAGTAATAGTTTTGCAAATATGAATCACTTGCTCATCAGTCAGTTGCCCTGATGATGGTAGCCAAAGGCCTTTTACTCCAACAATCTCTGAAACAGGAAAGCTCCCTGGTAAATTATATGCAATCTGCCTGTTTATCGGTGGGTACATGATTCTTGTACCAATTCCGTTTTGTTTCAGGAACAATTGCAATTCATCTCTTTTCTCAACCAAAACATCAATAAACCAGGGTGTGGTATATCTTAAATCCTGATTAAAAAAACTAAGCTGCGAAACAGAAGAAAGATGTTGTTGATAAAGGCCTAGAATCTCTTTTTTACGGCCAACTCTCCAACCTAATTTTTTCATCTGTTCATTACCAATTACGGCCTGCATCTCTGTGAATTTAAAATTGAAACCAATAGAATCATGAACATCGTTCCCGCCACCGCTTCTGCCAAAGTCTTTTAACCGCTTAAGTCTGTATGCCATTTCATCATCATTGGTTATTATAGCTCCTCCTTGTCCGGTTGAGATAATCTTAGGTGCTGAGAATGAAAAACTACCCGCGAGACCGACAGTTCCATGATGTCTTCCATCAGGATAATGGGAACCCAATGATTGTGCAGCATCTTCTAACAAAAGAAGTCCTTTCTCTTCACACAATTGTATAAAAGCATCGATTCCTGCCTTTGGGTTTCTTCCATTAGCGTTGACAAACATTATTGCTTTCGTTCTTGGGCCAATTGCTTTTTTGGCACATTCAATATCCATACACAGAGTTTCCTCTTCAACATCAACAAAAACCGGAATAGCTCCAAACATTTTTACTGAATTGGGCGTAGCAATCATTGTGAAATTTGGCACAATAACTTCATCACCAGCTTTGATTCCGGCGGCCAAAGCCATTAATGTTAAACTTATGGTGCCATTATTTACAACAAAGCAGTGCTTAGCACCGGTATATTCAGCAATTCGATTTTCAAATTCGGCTGTTCTCTTAAACTCGGTAAGCCAGCCACCTTCTTCCATATAATGGTTCAAAGCATCTTTTTCCTCGATACCAAACCATGGTTCCATCTGATTAATAAAATTCATATTTTAGTTGCTTCAATATTTAAACTTATAAGAATGCCATTTTCCTTGTCCATGTGAGGAAAGTATGCTTGTGAATGATCATCATAATCCTTATGTATTGTCTCTTGCCAATTATATCTTTTAATGTCACGAAAGCCATTATCAAGTAATATTTTTTCTAATGAATTAAATGAATATGTTGTTTTATGGTAAAGTGATTGTTTCCCAGTTTCCGTGTCAATTAGCATTCTACCAAATAAAGGTCCCAAAATTGTTTCAAGTCGATTTGTAATAGAATATATTTCGATCAATTTATCAAAATCAGGAACCGCTAATCGAAGTATGGCTCCCTTTTTCAATACTCTACGCCACTCTTCGAGTACACGTATTGCCTCAATCCTATCAAAGTATTCAAAACTATGACTACTATATATCAGGTCAATACTTTCATCCTCAAACATTGGCAGGTAATCAATACTATTCTTATAATCTATGTGAGGCATATCACATATATCAATATTGATAAATCCGGGTATATTCCTATGCCAACAACCCAAGTTTAATTGTTTCATGTTAAAATCTCCTTCTATCGACGTCAGCTCCCAAATAAGGGCCGTTTTTTATTTCTAGTACCTCTGTGTTATCTTCCAATATTTCATAGCCATGTCCACAATTCAGCAGAATAATAATATCTCCTGTATGGGCAACGAAGGTTTCAATAAGAATTTCGTCAAGAGAATAAATGCTTGCCTGAAGTTTTCCTGTTTTCACAAAAATAACTTCCTGTGTTCTTTCAACATTCCTTTCAGCAATATTATGAATATGTTTAAGCAAACTTTTTCCAGAATTGTATTTCCATGTCCCGACCTGCAGATATTCACTGTCCTGTGAATAAAAGCCCAAGCCATCATTCCATGAATTTGCAGGAATGTGTCGCGCAATAACTTCATCCTTGTATTTAATTTCTCTCATTTTGATTAAATTTGTTGTAAGTACCATTGAACTGTTTCATGTACGCCTTTTTCGAAATCTGTAGCAGGTTTCCAACCCATGAGTTTTTCTCCAAGAGACCCATCAACTGTTTTGTATGCTGCTCCATCCGGTTTTGAGGGGTCTAATTTTATCTCGCCCGGATATCCCACTTCTTTTTTTATTAAATTAGCCATGTCAATAATCGAAATTCCGGTTGCAATTCCTACATTTACTGGGCCTTCGTGAAAAGGCATATCCATTGCCCTGATCAAAGCTTCAGCCCCATCATCAACGTGCATCCACTCTCTCACAGGTGTTCCGGTACCCCATACGTTAACATATGGTGCTTTATCTTCTTTTGCTTTTACAAACTTCATAATCAAAGCACCTAAAGCGTGTGATCTTTCTTCTTCAAAATGATCACCGGGTCCATACATATTACTTAGAACAATATTGTAAATTTTACTTCCATATTGTTTCCAATAGGCAGACGCACCTATAATAAATGCTTTACGTACAAAGCCATAAACAGAAACGGACTCATGCATTTGCCCATTCCATATTTCATTTTCCTTAAAAAGGGTAGCTGCGGCAGGATAGACACAATTTGAGATGGGATTAATAAATCTTTCCACTTTTATACGATGTGATGACTCTAGCAGATTGGTCACCATTTTCATATTATTCGAAAAAAGATCAACCGGATGTTTATATCCGAATTGTATTCCTCCAACAAATGAGGCACAGTTTATTACAATTACTGGTTTAATTTTTTCAAATAGTTCGTGTGTTTGCATTTCATCTCTAATGTCAACTCCTAAAGATAAAGAAGTTGGGTAGTATGCTAAGTTTTTTTCTGCTAGTTTTTTGCAAACTCGTTTACCAAGAAAGCCAGTTGCACCTGTTACAAGGATCATATTTCTTTACCTCCATAATTTTCGTTATTTAAATCGTAATTCACCATTTTTGTGATTAATTCATCGAGTGTGGTTTTCGCTTTCCAGCCAAGTTCCTTTTCTGCTTTGTCCGGCTTACCCCATAGCAATTCCACCTCAGCTGGTCTGAAATACATTGGATCAATTTTGACCAATGCTTTTCCTGTATTCTTATCTTTTCCAATCTCATCAACGCCATTTCCTGTCCATTGAATCTGAATACCGATAACTAAAAAAGCTTTTTCAACAAACTCTCTTACAGTATACGTTTTACCAGTTGCAATCACATAATCAACAGGCTTTTCTTGCTGAAGCATTAACCACATGGCTTCAACATAATCTTTTGCATAGCCCCAATCCCGTTTAGCATCGAGGTTTCCTAGATGTAAGCAATCCTGTTGTCCTTTTTTAATATTTGCAACCGCTTTGGTGATTTTCTTTGTCACAAAAGTTTCTCCTCTTCTTGGGGATTCATGATTAAATAAGATGCCGTTGCATGCGAAAATATTGTAAGATTCACGATAATTAACAGTTACCCAATATGCATATAGTTTAGCTGCTCCATAGGGAGATTTAGGATAAAAAGGGGTTGTTTCACTTTGCGGTGCAGTTGATGGTAATCCCCCAAACAATTCTGATGTGGAAGCCTGATAATATTTGGTGCAAATTCCTGTATCTCTTATTGCATCCAACAGTCTTATCGCTCCAATTGCATCTACTTCACCAGTATATTCAGGAACTTCAAATGAAACAGCGACATGGGATTGTGCACCAAGATTGTAAATCTCATCAGGTTTAATTTTGGAAATTAATCTATGTAAATTACTTGAGTCTGCCAAATCACCATGATGGGTGAAAAAATTCGGATGATTCCACACCTCATTTGTCAACCTTTGTGTTGTAAATACAGATGACCTTCGGATAATACCATGAACCTCATAACCTTTATTAAGTAGAAATTCCGCCAAATAGGAACCATCCTGTCCGGTGATTCCAGTTATAAAAGCTTTTATCATGTTTCTAAATATTTAATTAATAATGGATGAGCATCGAAATTATCTCAATTTATTTCATGTTATGATAGTCTCAATTCGCTATGCTACTCTAATATTTTCTAACTTTTCTTCCTTCCAAGATATATTTATCGCCAGTAAGATGGCAGGAGGCCGCATTGTTCATGAAACTAAGTCGGCTTCCTTGTTCGCTTACCCAACCAACCTGACTTGATGGGTTGCCAACAATAAGCGCATAGTCCAGTACAGCTTTAGTTATAACAGCACCGGCACCAATAAATGCGAATCTTCCAATACTGTTTCCCTGAAAAATAGTAGCATTTGGACTTATTCGTGCACTGTATTTAACCAAGCTTCGCGCTTGTTTTCTTTTTTGAGGCTGCGTTCGGGGATTCAGGGCTTCCGTAAAAACAACAGAGGAGCCAATAAAAACATCATCTTCAATAAAAGTACCGCTACACAAAGAGACATTGTTGCCAAGGACAACATTTCTGCCTACAATTACTTCTTTATCAATGAATACATTTTGGCCAATGATGGTATTATCACCTATTGCGCAATCATCCAAAATATTGCAAAATGGCCCTATTGTAGTATCCTTTCCAATGATTGCTGTAGCATGCACATATGAAGATGGGTGTACCAATTTCAAACCTCTATTTTGGGGTTAGTCTTCTTGCTCTTACGATTAATACCTGTAGTGATCTGATTTAAATGGCCCATTTTTGGGCACACCAATATAGGCAGCCTGCTCAATAGTTAACTCGTCTAATTCCACTCCTATTTTGGATAAATGCAGCCGGGCTACTTTTTCATCAAGATGTTTTGGCAAAACATGCACCCCAACTTCAAAAGTATCATTCCAAAGTGCCATTTGAGCCAATGTTTGATTGGTGAAACTGTTGCTCATCACAAAGCTTGGATGGCCGGTGGCATTGCCCAGATTCATCAAGCGACCCTGTGACAACAAAATAATCTCATTTCCGTTTTCTAACTTATAAATATCTACTTGCGGTTTTATATTGTCTTCCCGGCTGTTGTTTTTAAGCCAGGCCACGTCAATTTCATTGTCAAAATGCCCGATATTACCAATTATTGCTTTGTCCTTCATGTTTAAAAAATGCCCAGCAGTGATAACATTTTTGTTGCCTGTTGCCGTAACAATTATGTCTGCCTCTCTAACGGCATCTTTCATCTTTCTCACCTTATACCCATCCATTGCTGCCTGCAAGGCACAAATTGGATCAATTTCTGTAACAACAACCCTGGCTCCGGCACCCCGCAAAGAAGCTGCCGATCCCTTGCCCACGTCACCATAGCCAGCCACAACAGCTACCTTACCGGCCATCATAATATCCGTCGCCCTGCGAATAGCATCTACACATGATTCGCGGCAACCATACTTATTATCGAACTTCGATTTGGTTACAGAGTCGTTCACATTGATGGCAGGTATTGGTAGTGTTCCTTTGGTCAATCTTTCGTAGAGCCTGTGCACTCCTGTTGTCGTTTCTTCAGAAATGCCACGTATCCCCTTTGTCAGTTCCGGGTACTTGTCAAGGACAGTATTGGTAAGGTCACCGCCATCATCGAGTATCATATTCAATGGCTTCCCATCGTCAAAAAATAGTGTTTGCTCAATACACCATTCATACTCCTCTTCAGTCATTCCTTTCCAGGCATAAACCGGGACACCCGTTGCAGCAATGGCAGCAGCAGCATGGTCCTGTGTTGAGTAAATGTTGCATGAACTCCATTGAACTTTAGCACCTAGCTCAACCAATGTTTCAATTAAAACCGCTGTTTGAATAGTCATATGCAGGCAACCGGCAATATTGGCACCTTTCAATGGTTTTTCTTTTCCATACTCTTCGCGAAGAGCCATAAGACCAGGCATTTCAGCTTCGGCAAGCCGCATTTCTTTGCGTCCCCATTCAGCGAGTTCTATGTCCTTGACTTTATAAGGTAGTTTGTTAGTTATTGTTTGCATGTCAGATATTTATAAGGTAGTTAAATGTGTTTTTTTAAATCATCAAGCTTATCTAATTTTTCCCAATTGAAGTTATCTCTTCCAAAATGCCCGTAGGCTGCTGTTTGGCGAAAAATAGGCTTTTTCAAATCGAATCTCTTTATGATGGATGCCGGCTTACAATCAAACTCTTTTAAAACAATTGCGGCCAATTCTTCATCTGATTTTATGCCTGTGCCAAAAGTGTTTACACTTACAGAAACCGGATCGGCAATACCGATGGCATAAGCCAGTTGTACCAGCGCACGTTCAGCTAACCCGGCAGCAACAAGGTTTTTTGCTATATGACGTGCTGCATAAGCTGCACTGCGGTCCACTTTGCTTGCATCTTTGCCCGAAAAAGCACCCCCTCCGTGAGCACCGTGTCCACCATAGGTATCTACAATAATTTTCCGTCCTGTGAGTCCTGTATCACCGTGTGGGCCACCTATTACAAACTTTCCTGTTGGATTAACATGAATAATCGTTTCATTATCCAGCAGATTTTCAGGTATCACTTTTTTAACCAGATGATTGATCACGTCACTTTTAATTTGATCCAAGGAAACGCCATCGTCATGCTGTGTTGAAACGACTACAGTATGCACCCTAAATGGGTTTCCTGTTGCATCATATTCTACAGTGACCTGACTCTTACTGTCGGGTGCCAGATAGGGCATGAGGTTTGTGTTCTTGCGTATGCTGGCCAATTCTTTCACAAGGTCGTGTGACAGTTGGATGCTTAGCGGCATATAGCTAGCAGTTTCCTTACAAGCATATCCAAACATCATCCCCTGATCGCCTGCTCCCTGCTCCTTATTTTGTCCTTCATCCACACCCAATGCAATATCACTGCTTTGTTGGTGTATGCTCACAAGAATGCCACATGATTCAGCATCAAATCGGTAACTTGCTTTGTTATAACCGATTTCACGTATTACGTTTCGTACCAGCTCTTGTATATCAACGTAAGCCTTGGTTGTTACTTCGCCGGAAACCACAACCAATCCGGTTGTCACAAGTGTTTCCACTGCTACGCGCGAATCAGGATCTTGCGCAAGCATTGCATCAAGAACGGCATCAGAAATTTGGTCGGAGACTTTATCAGGATGACCTTCAGAGACTGATTCAGAGGTGAAAAGTTTTTTCATAAGTTTTTTATAAGTGAAATTTGTTTACAGAATGCTTAATAGTTGGCTATTGACGAAAGCGAAAGCGAAGGCTAAGGCGAAAGCGAAGGCTATGGCTAAGGCTTTGGCTTTGGCTTTGGCTTTGGCTTTAGCCGATTGTTAAACAAAAGGATGATACTCCCCGGTTTTTCCGATAGGTTTTGTTGTTTAATTGTTTAGTTGTTTAACTGTTTATTGATGGTCTAACACTAGAACACTAAACATTAAACACTAAACATCTCACACAAAAGGATGATACTCTCCTGTTTTCCCAATCGGTTTTTTATTCCTGATAGAGTGTACAATGTAGATACTTGGTCGTGCATCTGCTAATCCATAGCCCTTTTCTGCGAGGATGTTTCTGTTGGCTGTTAGCTTTTGGCTGTTGGCGATTGGTGGCGGTATTACCAAAGGCTAAAAGCTAATAGCTAATTGCTAATCGCCTCTTACCTTAGTCAATAGGGAGTTTATTTGTTTCTGTAATGAATTTAAATTGGTTATGATTTTTTCAAAGTCTTCAGCTTTAAGATAGTCAAGTTCCATGGAGAGCATAAGCTGTGTTTCAAGCTCAAAAGAGCTTCCCAGGGCTATTTCAAGAAAACGGGCAAAATCTGTATTGGTTCTTCTTGAAGCTCCTTCTGCTATATTGGATGGCAAACTTACTGATGCCCTGCGCATTTGACTGGTCAATCCATACATTTCAGATGAAGGGAAGCCTTTTGTAACATTATAGATTTGCTTAACAAGGTCGAAGCCGGATTTCCAAATATCGAGGTTTCTGAAGTTGCGCATTTTGTTGGCGATTGGCGGTTGGCTGTTAGCTTTTGGCGGTTGGCTGTTGGCGGTTGGCTGTTGGCGGTTGGCGGTTGGCTATTTGGCTGGCCAAAGGCTAAAAGCCAAAAGCTAATAGCTAAATAAAAGGATGATAGTCTCCTGTTTTCCCAATTGGCTTCTTATTCCTTATTGAGTGCACGATGTACACGCTGGGGCGGGCATCAGCCAGTCCATAGCCTTTGCCTTCCAAAATATTATGATACGAAACCGTATGCAGATCCGTAAATCCATCAGAAAATTCTATTTCTTCGCCGTTTACAGTTATAGAGCGGTATGTGGATTTCTTAGCTGCTTTTG
>DPKF01000036.1 GCA_003542655.1 Holosporales bacterium | reverse complement strand
GCGCGCACACTTGAAGCTCAACGTAGGTCACACCACGTAATGTTCCGCCTGTCATACAAAATATAGACTAAATACTGTAAAAAAACCTGTTCAAAGAACTGGAGATAAAATGAAGTTAAAATTAATCGGTGTACTCGTTACGGCTATTGCCTTGGCAACGTCATGTTCAAGACATGCAAAACTGATAGAAACCCCCACCATGTTGATACCTGGCGCGAAACACCTTTCTGATAACCAAGTAAAAAAAGCAATTATAAAGGCTGGAAAAGCAAGAAAATGGAGCTGCGCAAGTGAAGCGCCTGGTGTGATACTATGCGTTTACAATGCACGCAACTTAAGTGCAACTATTAAAGTGCTGCACACAAGTGATCAGTTTACAATTCAACATGTAAGCTCGACCAACTTAAAAGAAAAAAATGGGAAAATTCATCCCAAGTATAATCAATGGGTTTCAAATTTAAAAACAGAGATTATGGCTAAACTATCAGAGGCGCATGACGATGATGAACCAGAAAGTTCAAAAGTATCACACGCAAGATTAAATAAATAACGCTTAATAGCATGCAAATACTTAAGCCTTGTTGGTGGAAAAGTAACGAAATTAAGGGGCATCATCACGATAGCCCCTTAATTGCGCATGTACCAAAAACATTAAAACGACGTTTAGGTAATATTGGATTCAATATATTATCTGTCATGAATCTGTGTACAGAAAATTCTGAAACTGATGATATGATTTGGGTTGTTTCATCACGGCATGGCGACACAAATCGGATGATACGCTTATTCCAAAATGTATGTGATAACGAATTATTATCACCCACAGATTTTAGTATGTCAGTTCACAATGCGCTGCCTGGAATGCATAGTATTACAACAAAAAACACCTCCATGCATACAGCAATATCAGGAGGCGTTCATAGTTTTGCCTTGGGTCTTTTGGAAGCTTATGTTCTTTTCAAAACAAAGAACCAAAAAATTGGATACTTATATTATGATTTTAAATTACCCGATGCCTATTCTGCATTAGAAATTGACAACCAAGAATCACTGATCATAGGCATGACGTTGGATGATGACATTCAATCTGATTTCTGTTTAAACTATGATGACACAAATAAAAATCAGGATATTTTTAATGTTAACGATTTAATAAGTTTTTTTTGTCATAATAGTAATAAATGCATCATCCCGATGCCTAGTGGCCAATTCATTATCAGTAAGTAGCATGACGAGAGACAAAATCAAACGATTTTTAGCAACAGGATTTAGCGTTTTTATTTTCAGCTTATTTGGACTAATCACGTGCTTGTCTTTATACCCTATTATTTTTCTATTCAATAAAAACCAAGAAAAAAGACAACACATAGCCCGCACAGCAAATAGCTATATGTTTAAGTGGTTCCTAAATATCGTAACGTTTTTAGGTATTTTTAAAATAGATGCTAAGGCATTGAATCAGTTAAAAACCTTAAAAGGATCCATCATAATTTGTAACCATCCAACGCTTATTGATGTTGTTATCATTATGGCTCATTTAAAAGGTGTTCAGTGCGTTGTGAAAAAAGCACTATGGAGTAACATAATTCTTGGCGCAGCTGTCAGAAGTGCATGTTATATACCCAATGATATAGATCCTGCACCGTTTCTAAAAATTGTTAAAAAATATCTTGCAAACGGTGAAAACATTCTTATATTTCCTGAAGGAACAAGAACAGAGCCAGGAAAATCAGTAAAACTGCAACGCAGTGTTGGTAACTTAGCATTATTTTCACATGCTAACATTCAATCAATTTTTATTGATTGTCGCCCTGTAACGCTGACAAAAAGTGATAAATGGTATAACATACCTGATAAAGCTTCTGTTTTTCAGGTTGAAATAGGCCCCCTCTTTAAAATTTCAGACTATCAAGAAGACAAACCGCGTTCCATTCGTGTGCGACAACTAACAGCTGACATGCAAAAGTACTATAATGAAAGGCTTGGTTATGAATAACCTAGAAAATCAACTAAAAGAAGATATCATCAATACGCTTAACCTAGAGGATATTACGCCGGATGATATTGCCCCATCTGAACCTTTGTTTGGTGAGGGGTTAGGATTAGATTCTATAGATGCCTTAGAAATTGGCATCATGTTAAAGAAAAAATATAATCTTACAATTGCAGAACAAGATGACACAGTAAAAAAACATTTTTATTCGATTGAAACATTAGCAAAATTCATTCAATCACAAGAACAAGCATAAGGATGATGGTTATGGAAAAAGAAGAAATTTACTCAAAAATTATAGAGTATCTTGTGGAATATTTTGAAATTCCTTTAGAAAATATCACACCAGAAGCTAATTTTTATACAGACTTGGATCTAGATTCTATTGATGCCGTTGATTTGATCGTCAAATTACAAGAAATTACAAATAAGCAGATTGATCCGAATGATTTTAAAGAAATTAGAACCGTTCAAAACGTCGTAGATCACGTATACAAATTGCTTCATGATTAAAAAATCGATTCATTTTTTATTATCAACGATTCCGTTTACATATGTTTTATGGGTATATCTGTTCAAAGATAGCAATCTGCTCCATTGGGTAACCTTAATATTTGTTATACTACTACTTTTAAAAACAGTATTCTTTCCAAATAATAAATTACGCACACAGGTTTGGATGGTTCAGATCATATTTATACTTATAAGTGTCGCCTTTCTTTTCATTTTAAACCCTGAACGCCTTCCTTATTTATACCCTGTCATTATTAGCCTATCTGTTGCATCTGGCTTTATGTATACACTTTATAAACCACCCTATATGATAGAAACTTTTATGCGTTTTCGAAAAGAAAATCTAACGCAGCGTGAAGTGACATATGCAAAAAATCTGACAATTATTTGGGCATTTTTTAGCGTTGCAAATGCCGGTATATCTTTAGGGTCCTTATCGATAAGTATGGATTTTTGGATACTATACAATGGTTTAATTTCTTATGTTTTAATGGGCATTTTATTTGCAGGCGGTCTTGCATATCCCTATATAAAGAAAATATATGATTAATAAAATTATCAAAAATTTAGGATCTTCTTTAGG
>DPKF01000100.1 GCA_003542655.1 Holosporales bacterium | reverse complement strand
ATGACAAGCTTTCAACATAACGACGCTGCCCTTCTGCATAAATTGTATCAAAGGCAAGGGATGATTTTCCTGAACCCGACAAACCAGTAATGACAATAAATTTATCACGCGGCAGATCTACATTAATATTTTTTAGATTATGTTCACGTGCCCCACGAACAGAGATTTGATGATTCATATCTATACCTTATAAAATAACAAGCCTTTGTCGATTTTACCTTATTTATCGGGGCAAAGCGAGGAAATGTTATATGGTAATTCTTGTCTGGAATTAAAATATTTGATAGAATGGCAGGATAATTAATTTGCTTATGAGCTCAAAATATGAATTTCAGATATTGTTTTTTAATGATGCTGTTACCCTGTTTATGCTTTTCTTCTACACACCTAGAAACTAAATGTCCTCCGGCACTTAAGTTGCGTGTGCTTGACCCTGTGATTATATTGCCGGAGGGAGAGAATGTGGAAATAGCCTTGAAAGACTGGAAAGATCAGTATGTTATTAGCGAAGATGGATCTAGAGTTTTAACACCTTCTGAACTATTTTTACGTTCTTATAATCAAGAAGAAAAATTACCAAGTAATTTTCAGTTAATCTGTATGGAATTTGAAGGCGCTTTTATAACAAAGTCGGATGACGTATTTTCACCGTTTACAAGAAAAGTTATCCCAATTACTAAAGCTAAAGAAACCTTATTATCATTACAGGGGGCAGGCTATAATTTAAGAAAATTGGTTCCTGAGTCCGTGTTAAATCATTTGGGTTTAATGGCGCAGCAATAAGATAAGCTATTATCGCTTGATTGATTATTTTTTTTAGTTGTTAAGCAGATCTATCAAGAACTTCATGCGCTACACTATTTAACTTATTTTTTATATCATTTTCAGGCAAGTTTTTTAAACTTTCTATTGCTTGAGTTGTAAAGAGCTGTGCTTGTTTATAACAAAGATGAAAAATATCATGGTTAAGCATAGCTTGTTTGATAACATCAAAATGTTCTTTACTTTTGTCAATAAAAATAGGTTTAAGATCTGGCTTAACTTTAAAAAGTTCAATAATAGGAAGGCTCATTTTACCTTCCTGGTAGTCATCACCTGGTTGTTTGCCCATTTTATCGGCATTTTGAGCATAATCTAAAATATCATCAATAATTTGAAACGCAATGCCCAAATTTTCGCCAAAAGCCCCTATTGTATTGGCCGCCTCTGTGGTTGCACCGGCAATTTTAGCGCCAGCAAAACAAGCGGCTTTAAATAAGCTGGCTGTTTTCAGTTTAATCACATCTAAATAGTCTGCTGTTAATGTTTCTGTATTATGTAGAAGGGTAAGTTGCTTCACTTCACCCTGACAGATAAGACCAGATGTCTGTGATAATGTTGTTAAAATATTAAAATCTTTACACTTTACCATAAGCTCAAAAGAGCGCGCGAACAAAAAATCCCCAACGAGCACACTACATGAATTCCCCCACAGATTATTGGCTGTTTTAACACCACGACGTAGTTCAGATTCATCAAGAACATCATCGTGAATAAGGGTGGCTGTGTGTATTAATTCAACAGCACTTGCTAGATAAATTGCTTCAATTGGCAGGTTAGGGGTGAATAGTTTAGCAGAAGCAAGTGTTAATAGGGGGCGTAATCTTTTGCCACCAGCGTTTAAAATATGCGTGCCCAGCGTTTTAATAATGGGGACATGCGTTTCAAGTGATGCTTTTAGGGTGCTATCAACTTCTCTCAGTTCATCTGAAAGGCATTTATGTAATTGTAAAACGGATTGCATATATAAGAATCTTATCTTGCTTTTTGAGTGGTTTTAATCGTAATGTTATTCGTAAAAGAATATTTTTTGTTAACTTGTTTTGTATACATGTTTAACAATATATGAAATGCGACACCTTTGTTAACCCTAATGTGTAAAAGATTGTAAAAAAGTGGATAATTTAACAACTGATTACCTTTTAAATGGACGCGTGAAATTTTATCAACCCAAAAATGGTTTTCGCGTTGCTATTGATTCTATTTTTTTAGCTGCAGCACTAGATGTGCAAGAAGGAGAATCCGTTTTAGATGTTGGATCTGGTGTTGGTGCAGCAAGCCTTTGTTTAGCAATGCGTGTGCCCCACGCTAAGGTAGTGGGACTTGAAATACAAAGAAGTTACGTACGTATAGGGTACGATAATGCGCAATTAAATAATTTACAAAATCGCGTTGAGTTCTTATGCGGAGACGTATTGACGCCACTACCACGCTTGGCGGCAGGAACCTTTGCACATGTGATGGCAAATCCGCCTTATTATGCAGAAAACCATAGACCGTCTGAAAAAGATGATAAAGCAACTGCTAATCATGAAATAAGCGCAGATTTAAAACAATGGGTGAAATATAGCTTATTAATGCTACGTCCTAAAGGTACATTAACATTTATATTAACAGCAGAACGTTTAGATGAAGTTATGCATTTACTATATGGAAAAATAGGGCAAATTAAATTGTTCCCCTTATGGTCGGGTGTTGGCAAAGAAGCAAAACGTTTTGTGGTGCAAGGGGTAAAAGGTATTGCTGGATCATGTCACATTTTGCCAGGTTTAATATTACACACAGGTTCAGGGCAGTATACGCAAGAAGCTGATGAAATTTTGCGTCATGCTAAAGGGCTAGCTCTTTAATATATTTCTGTTCTTAAGGACTTTTAGAGCAGTTACACCAAAAACAGTTTTTTTGCTCTATTAAGGGTTTATTAAATGTTTTTTGTTACCCTGATAGTAGGGCAATAAAAGCCTAGAGAATCTCACC
>DPKF01000024.1 GCA_003542655.1 Holosporales bacterium | reverse complement strand
ACTAAAGATTCTAACTTTGCACGTGTTATTTTTACATTCAAGTGCTTTGGTCCAGTGGCATCTGCTGTAATAAAGGGCAAATTTACTTCAGTTTGTTGTGAAGACGATAGCTCAATTTTTGCTTTTTCTGCTGCTTCTTTTAACCGTTGCAGAGCTAGTTTATCTTTCAATAAATCAATACTGCTCTCTTTTTTAAATTCAGCCGCTATATATTCTATAATGCGCATGTCGAAATCTTCACCACCTAGGAAAGTATCTCCATTTGTGGATTTTACTTCAAAGACGCCGTCACCAATTTCAAGAACAGACACATCAAATGTTCCACCACCAAGGTCATAAACAACAATTGTGCCAGACTCTTTTTTCTCTAAACCATACGCAAGAGCTGCGGCAGTTGGCTCGTTAATAATACGTTTCACATCAAGACCTGCAATTTTACCCGCATCTTTTGTGGCTTGGCGTTGAGAATCATTAAAGTAAGCTGGAACTGTAATCACTGCTTCTGTAACTTTTTGACCTAAGAACGCTTCCGCTGTATCTTTCATTTTTTGCAAAATACTTGCACTAATTTGGCTTGGCGATTGTTTATCGCCACGCACATCAACCCAGGCATCACCATTGTCAGCTTTAACAATTTTATAAGGCACAAGATCCATATCTTTTTTGGTTAATGGATCATCAAAGCGGCGACCAATCAACCGTTTAATTGCAAAAAAAGTATTTTCCGGGTTTGTAACAGCCTGTCGTTTTGCGGGTTGCCCTGCAAGCTTTTCTCCAGATTCTGTAAAAGCAACAATTGATGGCGTTGTTCTTGCGCCCTCTGAATTTTCAATAACAATTGCTTTTCCACCATCCATAACAGATACACAAGAGTTTGTTGTACCAAGATCAATACCTATAATTCTTCCCATGAAGATCTCCTATTTTTAATTTATTTATAAGTGCATCCAAATTAGCAGTCTACACTTGACTCTGCTAATACTATAACGAATTATTTTTCAACTTTCAAGTTATTGTGCATTGTTTCTCCTAAAAAATATATATAAGTGGATTGTCGAAGCAAGGTTATGTCTAAAATATAGTATACATTAAAGGCCTTTTGACATTATTATGGTAATATTATATTCTGTGGGGTTAACACGATACAGTGTGTGTAACTTTAAAATAGGGAAAAGATTATGGCAGCAAAATCATGGTTAATGTGGTCATGCGCAGCATTATTTTATGCGTATCAGTATGTATTGCGCGTTGTTCCAAATGTATTAAAGGCCGATTTAACACAAGCGTTCACGTTAGATGCTGCGATGTTTGGGCAATTTGCCGGGATATATTATATTGGATATACTCTGTCGCACATCCCGCTTGGTATTGCTCTCGATAGATATGGCCCTAAGTATGTTCTGCCCTTATGTACAATTTTATGTATGATTGGTATGTTGCCCCTAATTTATATGGATGAATTTTCATATTCTGTGATCGGCAGATGTATTGTTGGTATAGGGTCTTCAGGATCAGTCCTTGGCATGTTTAAAATTATTCGCATGGCTTTTGCTGAAGAAAAATTCACACGTATGCTATCCCTTGCAGCAACAGTTGGTCTTGGGGGGGCTATTTTTGGTGGTGCGCCTATTCAATATATGCTTGACTTTATGCCTTGGAAAAATGTGATATGGGTCATTTTAGGCATTGGTGTTGCGTTAAGTATATTTATGTATGTAGCCTTACCTAAATTAAAAGAATCTGAAATAGGCTCGCCATTAGAGAGTTTTAAATTGGTTTTAACAAATAAGTGGGTGTGGTTCATATCACTTGGTGCTGGCTTTTTAGTAGGCCCCCTTGAAGGGTACGCCGATGCATGGCTAACGCAATCCCTTGCCGACATTTACAAAGTAACAAACCTGATGGCAAGCAATGGAACTTCCCTTGTATTTTTAGGTTTAGCAATCGGATTTTTGGTTATCAATTCTATCGTAGATCGTATTGGAATAGATAAAACAGTTGCTTTTTCAGGCGTCATGATGCTGCTATCCTTTATTGTTGTTATCGGCAACATAACCCCTTTATGGGGCATTCCTGTGGCACTATTTGTAATGGGGTTCTTTTCAGCCTATCAAGTTCCTGCAATTTATCGTGCCATTCGTTTTGTACCACCAGAGGCAACAAGTTTAGTATCCGCCATTGCTAATATGATTATTATGATATTTGGTTCATACTTTCACAGTATTATTGGTGGGTGCGTTGGATATTTTGGTGAAGGCACACTCACAGTAAATGGTGTTTGTCGCTACGATGCGACTGTTTATCAAAAAGGTTTGCTTGTTATTCCTATCATGTTGATACTGGGCAGTCTCATGTTTATATACATGTCTATATACAAAAAAGAAAAATAATAGAATTACCCCCTTTTATTAAAAAATATAAAAAGGGGTAATGATATGCTAAACATGTGTAACCCGCTTTAGAATTTCGTCTACTTTATCTGGATGATCCCCCCACCACCGTAATGCGGTCACACTGAGGTGATCCATTGCTTTTTGTGAAGTATCATCCAATTCAATTTTATCACCTTCTAAAATTGGATCAATTCTAAAGTCGCTAACATCGGGCATATAGTGTAGCGTTTCTTGTGTGATAGATTGCTGTCCTTGAAGAAACATGTTTGGTAGTTCTGGTCCTATATCTATTAATCCAGTATGAAGGAATTTTCTGCTTGATGCATGATCTGAAAAACTACCCGCCCCCATAGAAAGCAAAACCAAACGACTGGCATGTTGAAAATATTCTTTTGCTTGGCAGTAAGCCAATAACGATGGATTATTTGCGACCAATCCACCATCTAAATATATATTGCCATCTGAAGATTGATGGGGTTTAAAAAAAACTGGCGCTGACATAGAACTAAGTGCTGCATCAATAACAGTTTTCCCCTTGTCATTATGGGTATAAGATCCAAGAATCGAGAGTTTATGATATTTTGATTCCCCTGAAACATTAAATGCTGTTACAAATGTCGGAATAATCGCTTCTCCAAACAGTGCCTCCCCAGCAAGTTTTGTTAAAATATTGCGCGCAGGTGTAACTTTATATTTTTCTTTCATGATGCCACAGAAACTGCCCCATTTTGTGACAAAAAAATTGGGGTAATGCTTCATTAATTCTTCTTTTAAAGATCTTGCTGTAAATTTTGGTTTTCCTGTTTTAGGATCTTTTATTGTAAGCAATGTTGCTATTAAAGCACCCGCTGACGTGCCACCAATCATGTCAAAAAGTTCAGTTGTGTGTTTACCTGTTTTTTGCTCCATTAATGCTAATAATTCCAAAACAAGCAACCCTTTTATTCCACCGCCATCAATTGATAATACACGCGCTTCAGTTGCATGCCTTAAAGATATTTTTTTTTCGGATAACTGAGATAGGTTTACAGCGGATAGAAAACTTGCTGCTAGAATTGTTGGGGGTCTTAGGTCTTTTTCATGTCGTTGTGCTGCAAGCAGTACGGGTGATTCAGCTATAGATCTGGGTGAAAACAGAGCCTCAGAATCAATCTCTTCACCCTCAAGACTACGAAGATCGTCAAAATTATATAACGATGCAGCTTCGGGCAGGCGCACATTACGAAGGGAATTGTTTTCTGTTGTAGAACTGTGTGCGTTCGTTATGAACGGTAAGATAGCTAAAACGCTTCTGACAAGAGGCAACATGGGATAATTTAAGGTCTTTGTCATAATAAATCCTCCAAGTAAAAATTTGTTAACCCGGATAAAAAGTAAGGTTCAATTATTAACAAATCGTTAAGAAAACAAAAAATACTTCATTTCTTATTTTTTGATGTAATAAAACAACAAAAACATAGATTTTTGCATATAATAGATTTATAGAATACACTGTTGGTAAACATATAATGCCATTAGTGTAATGTTTTTGCATGGCTGACATGCTATTTATAGACAAAGATGACTGGGAAGCTGTAATGAAAAAGAAATATGCCATTAACGATATTACCAAGCGTTGTTTTAAAACGATTCTTTCTATGAAAGAATTTTCTCATTTAAGTGCCACGATTCAAAACATTTTCCTAACAGCCCTCTCTCTTAAAATATTTTCCCCTTTCAGGAAGATGAAAAATACCCATTTTTCTTCTATTTCCGTAATGGTTCACGATGGTGTGATGTCGTTTTTTGCCTTATTTATTTCTATATATTTAAAGGTGGGTGATGAATTTTTAGATTATTCGCATGTATTTTTACTAAAAAATTTAATTGTTTTCTGTTGTATTGCTCTTGCCATTTTTTCTTGGGGAAAAATATATAAAACACTATGGCGCTTTATTTCTGTTGAAGACTTATGGCCAATTAGTATTGCCGTTGTCATAGCAAACTTACTTTTTATTCCTGCTATGCATTTTATATCTATTGATGAAGCATTGGCCAAAAGCATTCCGGTTGTTAATATTTTTGTTATGACGTCGCTTTTAATTTTACCGCGTTTTTTTGCACGTCTTATTCATGAACAAAGTGTCTTAAAACAAAAAAAACTGCAGAATTCTTTTTCCATACCCGTATTATTGGTTGGTGATGAAGATCCTACTGAATTATTTATACGTGAAGTAACCTATACTCCTGATCTTCCCTATAACCCTGTGGGCATTATAACAACCACAGAGCATTTTGAAGATGGTCGCGCTATTCATGATGTGCCTATTTTAGGCAACATTAAGGATATAGAACAAATATTGCATGCGTTTGAAACTGAAGCAGAGAGGCCGCGTCAAATAATTTTAACTGATGATAAAATTAAAAAAGAGGATTTGCAGTCCTTATTTGCCCACACAGCGATGGAAAATGTTATCATACTGCAAATGATTCAATATTTCTCACTAAATGTATTAACACCTGAACAAACTGCACAAAACATCATTAATGAAGACCCTGCCCTAAACTAAAGAGTAGCACCTTTAACGACACATATTGTTTCAAGCAGTTAAAAATTATCGCTTATAATACCGTGGTTCTTGCCCCATAGATTGTTATTTTTAACCCTAATTCGGGATTATTTTTT
>DPKF01000203.1 GCA_003542655.1 Holosporales bacterium | reverse complement strand
AACAGCCCTATCCAAAACACAAAAAATCATCAAAAAGCCTAGCTAAGATACTCAAAAAAATTTCACTCTCTTGCATGGCGATTTAAAAAGATACAGTTTATACGTTTCAAAACGTCTTCATGATTCTTGTTCACGTTTCAATCTAATCCCGAATTGGGGTTGAAAAATATTTTTTAATTTTAAGAAAATTTTAATCTTTAACGAGTAAAATAAAATTAAGACCAAAATAAATAGGCTGTGCCTTATCATGAGAACCGCATACTTAAATTTTTTAATATTGCTGATTGGTATAAGTATATCAAGTTCGTATTTGCATGCTGCAAACGATCCGCCAGCTGGCGATGTAAGCGCCTTAGAAAAAGAAAATGATACTGATACTAACGCTAACAACACAAATTCCACCCCCTACCCTGATAGCACGAGTACTACACCATTAGGGATTCAAAGTATCACAACGCCTTATCCCGATAGCACTGTCACAACACCTTCCACGATGCAAGCATTAACAAATGCTCAATCACAATATGCACTTATGCAAGCCACAAATAGTGCATTAAATCAAAGGGTTGCCATGGGAAGCACAATGCAAGCATCTGTAACGCAAACACCACAGCTTCCAAAACTTCCAAGCTTTATTCAAAACATGCCCCAACCCGTTACTGCAAAAAATGCAGATGGAACACTCCGTTTGCCTGAACTCAACCTAAACAAAACGCAGCCCAATAATAATGCAACAATAGAAAATCCAAATCCTACATCACAATTTCCAGCAGAAAAATGTCAGGTTGTGTGTGGGCAATATAGTAACTATATTTATGCGATCTTAATTACAAATATCGTACAATCAACAAGCGAATTCTCAAAAATTATGGTAAAACAAGTTAGCGACTTTACAAATGGGAAAATAAATAACTCAGCACAATGCTCTATTGAAAATCTCACGCCTCAGCTATCTGGAAAAAATATGTCGTATGCGCAAACACGCTATTTCCCTGGCATGCCAAAGCCACAACTATTTTATAGTGTCTGTAAAAAACAATGTTTAAGCGGAAAAGATGGTATTATTTTCCAGAAAGAAAACCCCGTTATAGCTAAACTGTTAATAAACTATGACGTAAAATATGGTAAAAAAGAAGATAAAGCACTTGAATTTGTATCTGCTAATACTGATGGTGGGTTTGAATAATATTTTGCTGCTATACCAAGCACCAAAAGGATATCACAACATTTCCAAACTGGCGGGATGAAATTTCTCTAATCGGCATGCCAGCATCACGCAGAACATAATCTAATTTTTCACTAGACTCAACATAAAAAACAGTTTTTGAATCGACTGCCCCCTGCTGTTTTAAGTTTAGCATCACATTTAAATAAAGATCTGTTTTTTTAAAAGGTGGATCTAAAAAAACCAAGTCAAAGTATTGATTTATCTTGATTTTCGTAACATCTTGACATACCGCTTGCACAGCGACCTCGTCACCATGATGAACTATTGCTTTAATATTCTCTATTAATACCCTGGCAACTTTTGCTGATTTTTCGACAAATAAACATTTTTTTGCCCCTCTTGATAAAGCTTCCAATCCTAAAGCACCACTACCAGCAAAGGCATCTAAAATAGATAATTCATGAAAACCGCCATCTAAGACAGCATGTTCTAATATATTAAACACCGCCTGACGTACCTTGTCAGATGTGGGACGCGTCCTATTTCGATCAGGCTCTAATAAATGCAAACCCTTATATTTTCCTGAAATAATGCGCATTACGTCACTTAAATAACAGAATAAAAAGTATTGCTATCATCCTCTATACTTAACAAATTAAGGATAGTATTAAATATTTTTTCTGGTGTTATAACATTTTGATTATTTTTCATTTCACCCAACTCCTTAATATAAATCGGATGATATTTAAGCTTATCACTTAATAAACCAAAATTATTTAACGTCCGCAGAACATGAGAAGATAATCCTCCCGATGCATTTTCCTCAACAGACACAAGTAAATCATGTTCATTTGAAAGATTTAGCAACATACGTTCATCTAATGGCTGCAAAAAACGCGCATCAGCAATCGTTGTACTGATGCCATTAGCATCTAAAAGTTCTGATGCTTCTATGCAATCCTTTAAAACACTACCATAAGATAAAAGCGCGACCTTACCACCTTTCTTAATTATATTACCCACCCCTAATTCAACAGGCTTTTGATTGTCGAGTGTCAAAAATAGTTCTTTTGACAACCTTAAAACGCAAGGTGACGTTAACTCTTTTGCAGAAAATGTAATCATTGCTTCTACATCTTCCTGAGAACCAGGAGACATGAGAACTAAATTAGATAAACTTCCTAAAAACGTCGAGTCAAAAAAACCTGCATGCTGAGAAGAATGGAATAAAATACTACTATGATCAATAATAAAACGTACAGGATAACTTTGAATACATGCATCTATAAGCGCCTGATCTAAAACGCGTTGCAACATATTAGAATATAAAATGACATATGGCTTAAAACCTTGTGTTGCAAGCGTACATGCCAAAGATATAGCATGTCCTTCAGAAACACCCGCATCTATATAACGTTCTGGAAATAAATCTTTAAACGCCAAAAATGGAGAACTATAATTTGACATTGAAAGCGACACAACCACAATCTTAGAATCAAGATGCGCTGCCTCAATAAGTGCCTTGCAAGCAAAAAATGGTGGTTTTTTGTATGCCTTTTTATTTTGAGCATTATTATTTGCATACTCAAAATTTAAAACACTATTAGAAGAGGTTGCATCCGCTTCAGCAGGAGCATGCCCCCTACCCTTTTTTGTTTTCATATGAAGGAAAAATGGCGTTTTTTCCTTTGAATCTTTAATTTTTGTAAAAATTCGAATTAATTCTTCTATATTATGACCGTCAACTGGTCCAATATAATTAAAACCTAAATCTTCAAATAAACAAGGCTGATCCTGAAAATGTTTACTATGAAGCTGTTTTAAATAATAACCAAAAGCACCGCCATAATTTTGAGCGCTTTCCACATTATCATTTAAAATAACTAACATTTTTCCAGCAATGCTTCCCGCATGATTCATGGCTTCAAACGCCTGTCCACTTGAGAGAGACATATCACCAACAACACTAATAATATCATAATTCTTATAGTTCATATCACGACAAAGCGCATGCCCAACGGCCCTTGACAAAACACACGCTGGCTTTGCTGAGGCAACAGGATCTTGATCTGTTATTTTCGTATGCTTCAATAAAAGATTATATGGCGCTTTTTGATGCCCAATATCCCACAATATTTTATCCCGATGATCGTTAAACACATACAGTAAAGCAATGGATAGCTCAACAACGCCTAAAGAAGAGCCAAGAAAAGTAGGTTTTTCAGCAATTATTTGACTACGAAGTTCACTAGCCAGTTCATTCAATTCAGGAATCATTAATTTTTTAAGATCTTTGATAGAGTTAAGCTGATCTAAATATGGCGTATTATTCATGAACAATCTCTTCAATGGTTATGATTATTTTGTAAAAGAAATAATGATTTTTGCAATACATCTTGATGAAACTGGTGATTATCTTTTTGAGTTTCAAAAAATAAATTTAAATCACAACTCATTTGTTTAGCAAAATAATTTAATGAATCATTTTCAAAACGCTGCATCAACCGTAAATGGATTTTATCGATATGAGAAAATTGGCTTTTAGATAAAGACTCCATATCTTTCATATAAACATTTTTAATGTTTTCTGCGTGTTGTAATGAAGTATCATGAATTTTTTGCAGTTCGTCCTGAAATTCAACATGGCTGGATACTAAAGTTTCAAGATCTTTCTTGAGTATTGCTTTCTTAGTTTCCAAAGCGTCAAACCCATTTTTAATTTTTTCTATATCATCCTTTAAATTAGTAAAAATATCTGGCCATATTTTTCTATACCCTATAAATAGGAAAAGAATAAAACTTAACAGCATAAAAAATGGTGAACTATTTAACATGCAGGCCACCACTATATGTAACTTCTTGCTTAATTATATCTGTATAGTGTTCCACATTCTTTTTATAATCTTGCTTAGCAACTAAGGTTTTTTTTGATAGTTTGGCCTCAAATGATATAATTTTATCATGCATTTCTTTTTCTAATAAATCGATATGCTGTTTTTTTTTAGTATCCAAATCTTTTTTAACCAATAACAAAAAATCATGTGCCTTCTGCTGGGCTAAGTGCACTTCTTTTTGACGTTCAATTTTAATGTCTGCTAATTGCTTTTCCAAAGCATTAATTGATTCTTGTTCTGCCTGTAAAAAATTCTTTCTGTTTTTAAAAACAATCTCAATTCTTGGTATTAATACAAGCCTCACAAAACAAATCAAAGCAAAGCCCGACACAAGCAACCAAAATATTTGGCTTGAAAAAGTTGAAGAGTCAAACTGTGGCATATATGAAAAAACTTATTTGAAGAGGATCAACAAAGACACAATAAACGCTAACAAGGCAACAGATTCAGTTAACGCAAAGCCTAAAATTGCTTTGGAGAATAATTCTTGACTTGCCTCCGGATTACGTGAGATTCCAGATAGTAAACTAGAAAAAATATTACCAAGACCAATACCCACACCTAACAATGCAAATACAGCAAGGCCTGCACCGATCATTTTTGCTGCTTCAACTTCCATAATTCATACTCCATTTCTTGTTTCAATATTAATGTAGGTTTAGTGCATCATTTAAATAGATGCATGATAAAATCGTAAAAACGTATGCCTGTAGCAATGCTACTACAACTTCAAAAAAAGTGACAGCCGTATTTACAATCAAAGGCACAATAGAAAGTGGCAAAAAAGATGTTCCCGCAATCATCACAGCAAAGGAAGCAAAAATTTTAAGCATCACGTGCCCTGCAACCATATTAGCAAATAACCTAATAGACAAACTAACAGGACGCATGAAATAAGATAAAATCTCAACGGGAACCAAAATTGGTATAACATAAAAAGGCACACCATCGGGCAAAAATAATCTGAAAAACTTAAATCCGTGTTTTAGCAAACCAATAGCTGTCACAGAAATAAACACGATCAGCGCTAGCGTACCTGTTACAACCAGTTGACTTGTTGATGTAAATGCACCAGGAATTAATCCCACCATATTCGAAAAGAAGACAAAAATAAATAAGCTAAAGATATAGGGGAAATATTTCAAACCACCCTCTCCGCAAAACTCTTTCAGTAATGTATTTAAAAATGTATACGTATTTTCAACCAAAGACTGCATTTTAGTTGGCACAAGAGAACAAGAACGTGTTGCAAGCAAACTTAGAACACAAAACAATCCAACGCTAAGCACCATAAATAAGGATGCATTGGTGAATGACAAATCTATCCCTAAAAAACTTAAAGGAATATATGTTTTTATTTGAAATTGATTTAGCGGATCCATTTATCCAGACCAATAAAAATCACTTAGTAACACTTTACCCCGCGAACCTAATACAATCAAGAATTAAAAAAATGTGCATTTTTTCGCTTGGAGGACCCTTCTATTTTTAAAATACCGCGATATTTTGCAATTGTCCGTCTTGCAACCCCTACGCCCTGATGTTTTAAAATTGCACTTAAATCTTCATCAGATAATGGTGATTTCATGTCTTCTTGCTGTACAAGACGTTTTATCTTTTCCATAATACATTTAGAAGAAACAGTAATCGCTGCATTATCGACCCCAGCATCTTTATTTTTTTGATGAAAATTATTGATAAAAGATAACCCATTTAACTGTGATTGATTAAGCTTTGAAGAAAAGAAAAATTTAAAATCGAATAACCCCATAGGCGTTTGCATAAATTTAGAAGTTGTAATACGGCTAACCGTACTTTCATGAACAGCTGCTTTAATAGCGATATCTTTTAAGCTCATTGGTTTTAAGGCTGTTATACCGTGCGTAAAAAAATCTT
>DPKF01000101.1 GCA_003542655.1 Holosporales bacterium | reverse complement strand
AAAGAATATTGCCCACAAAATCCAGTCATTAAATTCCAACTTAACGCATAGGCCATCGTGATAAATGTATGAATCATAAAATGCACAACGTAACTATTATCAAGAAACGGGATCATACAGGCAATAAACAATAAGGATAACAGTAATATGTTTTTTATTGTCATGCGCTTTTCCTTTGCAACCCTTGTGCACGAAGAAGCAACCATATCATTAACATCATAAACCCACTTAATGATTTATAAAGCGGTGAAATATAATACCCAACATAAGATTCGCTTATTCCTATTAATAAGCCTGCAAGTAAAGTGCCAGGCACAGAACCTAACCCGCCCATAATAACGATGATAAAACATAATAAGGTGATATCTGGCGCACTTTGCACTGAAACATCAATCACAAAACTTAAGCACAAGGCACTAACAGCAATTAAAATGCCAGCAATGATTGACGTAAGTGAAAGAATTTTTTGTTGATTTAACCCAATTAAAAAAGCACCTTTTGGATTAATTGATACAGCCTTAATGGCTTTTCCTATATATGTTTTGTTGAAAAATATAAACAAACTGATTGTTGTTATAAGGGCAGTCGTTGCACCAATTAACTTTCCATAGTTTAGAGGTATAGAAAAAACACTTAGCGATTGTAGTGTGATAGGTGTTGATAATGTCACTGTGTCTGTCCCAAAAATCAGTAAAAGCGCATTTAATAATATGATAGAAACGGCGGCCATTGTAATAAATTGAACGCCATCTTTTTTTGAACGCAAATGATTGAAAACAGCCTTTTGCAGCGCAAAAACAGCCATGACAGAGATTACAAGAATAAGCGCAAAATTAATATACAGATTATCTATATATGTATTACTGACCATACATAAAAAAAGCATAGCACCAACAATCATATCGCCATGTGCAAAATTAATGATGCGCGTCACACCATATATGACAGATAAGGCAAGTGCCATTTGCCCGTAAATCATACCGGTTAAAATACCATTACATGTTACTTGAAAAAAGGTTAGAAAATCCATATTAATACTATAATACATAACGTGGATTCATCCTAAAACATTTCACTTGCCAATGGAAAGGATATAGCTAAAGATCTACTATTGTGATGCATCATTTTCTTCGTGTTGCTGTTTTTCCCACATAACTTTATAAAGACCTTTGCGGTCTATTAATTCATTATGCGTGCCCCGTTCTGCAATTTTTCCATCTTTTAAAACAATAATTTGGTGCGCATGTGTAATGGTTGATAAGCGATGGGCAATAATGAGTGTGGTATAGCCTTTTGATATTTCTTTCAAACGGGCTTGAATGGCTTTTTCAGTGTGGGTATCCAGTGCAGAAGTGGCCTCGTCAAATAAAAATATAGCAGGGTGTTTTAAGATTGTTCTGGCAATTGCAACACGCTGTTTTTCACCGCCTGAAAGTTTTAACCCCCGCTCCCCAACAAGTGTATCGTATTGTTTTGGTAGCCCCATAATAAAATCATGTATTTTGGCATTTTTGGCAGCATGCAGAACGTCTTCAAAAGATGCATTGGGATTGCCGTATAAAATATTATAGCCAATCGTATTATTAAATAATACTGTATCTTGCGGAACGATGCCGATTGCTTTATGTAAGCTGCTTTGTGTTACCTGACTAATATCTGTTTCGTCTATCAAAATTTGCCCTGATGTCACATCATAAAATCTAAAAAGCAATCGAGAAAGTGTTGTTTTGCCGGCACCTGATTCCCCAACGATAGCCAATGTCTCCCCAGCTGGAATATTAAAAGAAATATTTTCTAAAATATGCCTATCGTCATTATAGTTAAAAGAAACATCTTTAAAGCATATAGCCCCCTCTTTTATCATTAAATTAGGGGCATTTTCATGATCTTTTACATCTTGTTCTTCGTTAAGCAAAGCAAACATTTCTTCCATATTAACCAATGCCAATTTGGTTTCACGATACGCAAAACCAAAATTTCCCAAGGGTAAATACAGCTGAATTAAGTAGGCATTGACCAGAACAAAATCACCAACTGTTAAGGTGCCACGTGCTACTTCGTAGGCAGCAAGAACCATAAGTGCACTTAAGCCAACCGATATAATAAAACTTTGTCCAATGTTTAAATAGGCCAAACCTTTTTTAGATTGAATTGCGACTTGTGCATATTCAGTTTCTATTTTTTTATAGTTGTTATATTCATGGTGCTCATTCCCAAAATATTTAACTGTTTCATAGTTTATGAGACTGTCCACAGATTGGCTTGCAGCGTCTGTTGCAACATGGTTCATTTTACGTATAAAACTAAGGCGCCAATTGGTAATAGCAAGTGTAAACCATAAATACGACCCAAGTGTGATAACTGTAATCACAGCATATACCCACCCATATATAACAAATAATATGCATGCAACTAAAACAATTTCTAAAAGGGTTGGAATGATACTAAAAATGACAAATCGCAAAAACCGTTCAATACTCGTGGTTCCACGCTCAATAGATCTAGCCAGACCCCCCGTTTTTCGGTCAAGATGAAATTTTAAACTTAAATCAAATAAATGCTTAAAAACGCGCATCGCAACATTTTTAATTGCATTGTGTTCAACATAAGCAAACAAGCTATCTTTTATGTCTGAAAAAAATTGTGTTGAAAGGCGGGCAATACCATAGGCTATAATTAAAGCGATCGGTATGGCTTTAACGCCAACATCTATTGATAAATCATCAATCGTCCTTTTCAATAATAAAGGGACCAAAACGCTGGTAAATTTTGAAAGCAGCAAACCTAATAAAGATAGGATTAAAAATACACGCAGCTTAAAGTTTTTTTTATCCCATAAATAGGGCATCAATAGTGTTAACAACTTTTTAGTGCTCATCGTCATATTGAATATTTTAATATGTATATATGTTTCCTATTGTAGAGTGCAATGTAAATCAATACAAGAAAGCCTAACAAACGGTTTTTATCAAAAGATTTCGTTAGCCAAGTTTCGGACATGAAAATAGCAAAAAGAAAGCATTTTTGGCGCGATCTTTCATGTGAAATTGCTATGACTACCAAGATAAATTTCTTGGACCGTTTTATTTTTTAAGCATGAATCAACAGGACCATTTGCAATCACTATACCCGAACTTAAAACAATTAGTTCCTCGCAAAAAGTCTTTATTGCCTTAATATTATGCTCAACCATTATAATATAGAGATTATTTTCCCGCTGTAATTTATCTATAACGTTCAATACATTTTCAACCTCTTGTGGCCTAAGTCCGGCTAAAACTTCATCTAGCAGTAATAATTTTGGTCGTGTGGCAAGTGCCCG
>DPKF01000137.1 GCA_003542655.1 Holosporales bacterium | reverse complement strand
CCATCAGAAAATCACTACGTCAATAGAGTTGATTATACACATCAAAACACAGAACCAATAAGATTTTTTCATCCCGAATTAGGGTTTATAGTTATTTTCAAGTAACGCCATTTATTAATTTATATTACCTACTATGATGAAATATTAAAGTTATATTTAATTTTTATAATTCTAATATTAAAATTTTAATTAATTACTTTAGTTTATTTTCTATTGACCTTTAATTAAGAAATTCAGTAAATTTAAAAACAGACAGTAAGGCATTAATAATTTACATAATGAAACATCTCTTCCCACTACTAGAAGAAACAATAACGACTTTTTGTCAAAAAATAGTGACACAAAAAAGACAAAAAAAAATCGCTGTTGCCGTATCTGGCGGATCAGATAGCATGGCCTTATGTTTATTGATAAATGCTTGGGCGCAAAACAATCAATGCACAGTTGTGGCATTAACGGTTAACCATAACTTACGTGAAAATTCATTAGAAGAAGCAAAAACAGTGCAGACCTGGATGAAAGATAAGAATATTGAACACCATATTCTGACTTGGGAGCATGGCCCCATCACGACAGGAATTCAAAAAAAAGCGCGTCAAGCACGCTATGAGCTGCTTACAAATTTTTGTAATCAAAATAATATACAAACAATCTGTACTGCACACCATGGGGCAGATCAACTTGAAACATTTTTAATGCGATTATCTAAAGGTTCTGGTCTTGAAGGTCTTTCTGTGATGAAAGAATGCTCTGTATGGAATCATGTTACTATTGCGCGCCCTCTACTGTTAATGCAACCAGACATATTAAAAGAATATTTACAGTCCGTATCACAAGATTATATACAGGATCCAAGCAACAACAATTTAAAGTTTGAACGTATACAGTGGCGTTCCTTCTTAAACAATATGAAAGAACAGGGGTTATTAATGCAACAATTTCCACAATCGCTAGAGCGTTTACAAAGTGTGAATAGTTTTATAGATGAAACAATAGAAGATGCATGGAACGATGTTGTTTCACTGACTCCTGCTAGCGCAACGCTTGCAATTGTTCCTTTATTACAATTACATGAATGTATTGCAACGAAAATAATTGCACGTATTTTGCAACATGTAAGCGGTAAAACATACGCTGCTGCATACGATAAAATGCTTGATATTTTTCAGCAACTTCAAGAGAATAGATTTAAAAAACTCTCAGCCGGTGGTTGCGTTATTGAGCAGCAAAGGGCACAATTAATTATTCTTAAGGATGAACGTCTTAAAAATGCTGCTGCATAAAGTTAAATTATTAATTATTCTGCCTTTACTTGCGTCCTGCTCTTTAACGCCTCTTTATAAAAATACGCAGTCGTCATGTTCAGAAACAGGACATAAAAATTCAAAATTACAGATTAAAATTCATTCTTTATCGGGTGAGAGTTATAGCGTTTTTAAACTAAAAAATATATTGGAACAAAAAAAGCATATTATAGAATCGTTATTAAATCAAAAGATGCTTTTAAAAATTAATATAACAGAAAATTTTGCATCTGTTGGCATTGATAACTCAGGAGATACCCTTAGAAATCAGGGGCGTATTGCTGTAGACCTTATCATATCGCCTCTTATTGACACACATACCACAAAAGTCAACACACCTACACACATAATAAAGCTTGATTCTGTATCGTCTTATAATCTGGAAGCTTCAGATGAATTTTCTAATGAGGCAGCAAAATCATCTGTTAGAGAACGACTGTTAATAGATTTATCAGAACAAATTATTCGCGAAACAGTCGCATACTTAAAACGTTAATGCTGCTTTAATTGATATGCGCATAAAAGAATGGACGTGACCTTTTTTAAGGCCAAGTTGCCTCCGGCGGCATGCTCATTAATATAGATTCGGTATTGCCGCCAGTTTCCAACCCAAATTTAGTACCACGATCATAAAGCAAGTTGAATTCCACATACCGCGAACGTTTGTGCGATTGTTTCTTTTGATCTTCTACACCATAATCAGTGTGCATATGACGGCGCACAATTTCTGTATAAATGTTTTTAAATGCTGTGCCAACACCCTGCGTAAACGTAAATAGATCATCAAACATTGTCTCATTTTCAACATATTGATAGTCATAAAAAATGCCACCAACGCCGCGCGTTTCTTTTCTGTGCTTTAAATAAAAATAGTCATCGCACCATTTTGAAAAATCGGGGTAAAAATTTGGATTATGCTTGTCACACACTGTTTTAAAAGCTTGATGAAAATCTGCTGTATCTTTCTCTACTGGAAAGACTGGCGTTAAATCTCCACCGCCGCCAAACCATGTTTTTTGTGTGGATATCATGCGTGTATTCATATGCGTAATAGGCACATAAGGGTTTTTAGGATGAATAACAAGCGATATACCTGACGCCCAAAAAGAGGGGTCTTTTTCGCAACCAGGTATTTTAGAGGCAAAATCCTTATGAAATTGCCCATAAACGGTCGATACATTAACGCCAGCCTTTTCAAAAACTTTACCGCGCATAACAGCCGTTGTTCCACCACCGCCATCGTTATTTTCTTGCGTTGCATCCATACGCTTCCATGCTGTCTTTTCAAACTGCGCAGAACCGCCCATTTCTTTTTCAATTGTTTCTAGTTCATGAATAAACTGTGACTGTAAAGCCACAAACCATTCACGCGATATATTTTTAAACTTTATTTGTGCTTGCATTATCTGTCTTTTTTTGCGTTAATAGAATGAACTTATTTAAAAATTTACACATATTCGGAGTTTTGACAATGAAAAAATTTTCAATAATAGCACTACTTGTTTTTGCGCCATGCCTATATCCGACAGAAACAAACCATGCTTATGGTGCGCCTCATAAAAAGCATTTTCAGAAAAAACGCACAGGCAATGCACCCGTTAAAAAAACGTATCGTAAAAAAACAATGAAACGGAAGTATACGCCACAATATTGCAACCTTAAGAATGATGCAGCCTATAATTCTGTTCCGGTTCAAGTAAAACCTATGGAAACTGATTATATAAATAATGGTGGATCAGGTTTCTATTTTGGTCTTGGTATATCTGCAAAACACTTAAGCGGTACTCATAATTTAGAAACACCCGCTGATAAAATCAATCAAGCTGGTATCTCTGCTACTGGTTTAGGATCAGAGGTGCACTTTGGTTATGCACATAAGTTTGATTCATGGGGCGCATCTGCTGAACTCTATTTTGACCCATTATCACTCGTTGCAAAAAATGATTTTCAATTTAACAACCAGGTTCAACAATATCGTTTAAAAATGAAAAATACCTACGGAATAGCGCTTCGTGTAGGCTATCACGTTAGCCCAACAACGTTAATTTTTGGTCGTTTGGGCATGGAATCTACAAAAATGGCATTACGTTTTACAGATTCAGCAAATGTGATGAGCCCTGTTCAAAAATCAAAAAGCAAATTTGCACCAACACTTGGTTTTGGTGTGCGCGATGTGTTTAGCGAAAATTGGGCTTATACTGTTGAATATGTCTACAGCATGTATGGTAAACAAACATTTACAAATGGCACAACAACGACACGTGTAAGACCATCTGGGCATGCATTAAAATTCTCAGTATCATACATTATCTAACCTAAATTAGTTAGTCATTTTAGAACCGCCCACTTTTAGTATAGTGAGGCGGTTTTTTTGTACTAATGCCAATTTTAGAAAACAAAACAATCAGTTCAGTTTTTATTTTTTTCTTGTATTTTTGATCCGAAGTACGGTATAAAAGATTAAATGTTAATTTTTATTAAGGCAAATAATGAGCGATATAAACAATAAAGTTATTGAAATTGTTGCAGAGGCACTAAGTGTTGAGGTTGACCAAATTACGCCATCTTCAAATTTAGTGGATGATCTTGGTGCAGATAGTCTTGCACGTGTTGAGCTTGTTATGCAAATTGAAGAAGAATTTGATATTGAAATTTCCGATTCAGATTCAGAAAAAATTCTAACAGTCCAAGCTATTATTGATTATGTAAATAAAAAAAAGGCTGCGTAATTTAAATTACAAAAATTAATTTAAGCGCCTTTAGGCGCTTTTTTTATTTCTCTCTATCACAAAAATTAAAAAGAAAGAACAATTATGTTTTTCAATAAAATTACCTTAACGGCAGGTTTTGCTTTATTTTCTATGTTTTTTGGATCTGGCAATTTAATTTTCCCTTTAAATGTGGGGAGAGAATCTTTTGATGCTTATCCATATGCGATTCTTGGCCTTTGTTTAACCGCAGTTTTGGTGCCTATCTTAGGATTTTTAGGAATGGTTTTTGCAGGCGGTGATCGCATTGCCTATTTTAGCAAAATAGGGAAATATCCTACATTTTTTTTAACACTGTTAATGCTAAGTCTAATGGGGCCTTTCGGTGTTATGCCAAGGTGCATAGGGTTGTCTTATGGTGGCTTGCTAATAAGCCTGCCTAATATGCCTTTATGGGCATTCAGTGCTGGATTCTGCTTCGTAACAGGCCTCCTTGTTTGGCAGCCTAACAAAGTAGTTTCTATTATTGGTGTTTTTTTAACGCCCTTTAAGTTAGGGGGCTTAACCTTATTAATTCTAGCGGGGCTTTATTTTTCAAAACAACCAATAAGTGGAACGCTACCAATCGTTGATATTTTTTCAAATGGTATCAACCAAGGGTATCAAACAATGGACTTATTGGCGGCTTTTTTCTTTGGTTGTACGATTGTTGATTTTATTCAAAGACGCATTAAAGATAAACACGGCAACACTAATATGAAAAAAGTGGTTGTTCATAGTTTTTATGCGGGTATTATAGGCGTATCTTTATTAGGGGCCGCTTATGCTGGTTTTATTGCACTGGGTGCATCTTACGCCGATCAAGTAATGAATGTGCCAGCTGAAGCATTATTAGTTGCCGTATCCGGTATCGCACTTGGACCGGTTGCCATCCCCATTGTTGGTTTTACAATTTGCGTGTCTTGTCTTGCAACGGCCACAATTTTGGCCAAGCTATTTGCTGATTTTTTATATCAAGACATTTTGCAACATAAAATCACCTATTCTCAAAGCGTTGTGATAACCATGACGATTTGTTTTATATTTTCATTACTTGGTTTTAACATGATTGTTGGTATGCTTGCAGGATTTTTATCTTGGTTATATCCACTGCTTATTTTATATGCCATTTACAAAATTTACGATGGCATACATCATATAAAAAATGCGGATACTATTTTGAAAAAGGAAGAAAAGCATGAAACGCTTTCAGCTTGATGACATCAATAAGGGAGACCTTATCGCCGTTGCAATGTCTGGTGGGGTAGATTCATCTGTTGCAGCAGCCCTTATGGTTGAGGCTGGTTATAATGTAATTGGCATTACGCTGCAGCTATATGATCAAGGCGAACTGGCAAAGCGTAAGGGTGCCTGTTGCGCGGGACAAGATATTTATGATGCAAAAATAGTTGCTGATAAATTAGGCTTTCCCCATTATGTTTTGGATTACGAATCCATTTTTAAGCAACAAGTGATAGAAGATTTTGTGGATTCTTATTCAAGGGGTGAAACGCCTATTCCCTGCATTCAGTGTAATCAAAAAGTAAAATTTAAAGATCTTTTAAAAACAGCTAAAGATTTGGGTGCTAAAGCACTTGTAACAGGGCATTATGTTAAGCGATTAACGGGAGAGAAAAAATCAGAACTACACCGTGCGCATGATGATAGCCGCGATCAAAGTTATTTTTTATTTACAACGACACAAGAACAACTAGATTATTTACGATTCCCACTTGGCGGCATCCCAAAATCAGAAACACGCGATCATGCAAAACGATTTGACTTGCAAATTGCTGACAAGCCCGATTCTCAAGATATTTGCTTTGTGCCAAATGGCAATTATGTATCTGTTATTGAAAAACTAAAACCAGGCGCTTTAGAACCGGGCGACATTGTCCATGTTGATGGTACCATTTTAGGCCGCCATGACGGCACCATAAAATATACCATAGGCCAAAGACGCGGTCTTGGGGTTAGTTCAAAAGATCCGCTTTATGTTGTGGAAATTAATCCTGAACTGAAGCAGGTTATCGTTGGACCGAAAGAGTGTTTAGCCGTTCATGACGTATATTTAAAAGACGTTAACTTGCTAGAGGATGCAGGTTTATTTAAAGGTGGCCTTTCTTGTGCAGTGAAAATTCGTTCTACCCATGCCCCCGTAAAAGCCACAGTTTTTATAAATGCTAACGATGAAAAGCACGCAACAGTCCATTTTGAAAACCCTGAATATGGTGTTGCAAACGGCCAAGCCTGTGTTTTTTATAATAATAATCGTGTCTTAGGTGGTGGCTGGATCACAGCAGACATGAGATGATTACGGTGACAATCCATATCATGACTGCTCCTGTGCACCACCCGGAACCCAGAGCACATCATTTTTGCCGTTATTATTATTAATGCGCGCTAAAACAAATAACAAGTCAGAAAGCCTGTTCAAATATTGAACAACCAATTGTGAAACACACTTTTCATCCCCCTCTTCTTCAGCAATGGCGCAAACATAACGTTCTGCGCGCCGCACAACGGTACGACATAAGTGCATATAAGAAGACGCTTCACTCCCTCCGGGTAAAATAAATGATTGTAATGGAAGAAGCTCTGCATTATAAAAATCAATTTTTCCCTCTAAAAAATCAACTTGTTCTTTTGTGACCCGTAATGGCTCGTAATCAAGTTTTTCTACAACTTCTGGTAAGCATAAATCAGCTCCGACATCGAACAAATCATTTTGTATTTTTAAAATTAATTGACGCATCTTATCTTCTTGAATATGTATTAACGCAACACCCAACAAAGAATTTGCTTCATCTACCGTTCCAATAGCGTTAATGCGCAATGATGATTTTAAGACACGTTTACCATTACCTAAAGACGTTTTTCCTTTATCGCCAGATTTTGTATAAATGCGTGTTAGTTGAACCATATGAATTATTATTAATACTATTTTCTTTAATCAGTATAGATAATCTTGCTTTATATGCACAATAAAATTTTCTATAACCACTATTAAATGGTGCATTTATCCTAACGCAGCACAAATAGTTAATTGACAAGGTTTGAGAATTTACAGGATGATATAAAGAGCATAAGCTTACAGTGTTTAGAAGGAGTAATTTAGTGTTTAAGAAACTTGCCGTGCATATTTCTAAAATTTATCCCCTATTTTATATATGTATTGGATTAGCTTTCATAAGCCCTATTAACAATCTGCAGGCTGCCGATGAACTTTCAGATATTATTATTCGTGAAAGTAAAAAACAAGAGGGTTTATATTATATCCAGTGTAAAAAAACCGGTCTTTATGTGGTTCTTGAAAAAATAACAAAAAAAAATATTAACGATTGGATTAATTTTGCCAAACGACAAGAAAGTATTTACGGACGCGCATTAAACAAATATGCCGCTAAAAAGAGATTACCAAGCCTAAATGGCATATCTCCCTTTAAAAATCGCTTACTTAATTATGACGTAACGCAATTATCTAAATGTAAAAATGACTACGATATGTATGCGTCTTATCTTATGAACACAAATCCAGAACAAGCGGATAATACGCAAAAATTTGGCACGATAACATCAGTTGAAAACAGTGCTATTGCCATGATAACAACTGTACAAATTAGTAAAAACCATGCTTTTTATTCTGCACTTGGCATATCCAGAACTGTTGATGAAGCCGTACGTATTAGCAAAAATGGCAGTAACCCTACAAATTCAAATTCTATGCCGATGCATATATATACCTATACCTATTACATTTTAAAACAGCACTACCCAAATATAGAAGCTATGGTCTCCACACCTGTTTTGGCAGTACGTAAAATTTTTCAAAAATTTATACCTAAAGACTTTATTACAGTAGGGCCCAGTTTAGAAGAAACCTTTTCTACCTTACCTTGGGTAAAACAAGATCCATGTAGTTTTGCTTATAGAATGTCCCCAGAGCCTGATTTTTTTAAGGGTGCTATCATAACAAAAATTAATGGTCAGGCATTTTTAAACTACTTAAAAAGTAGTTTCAATCTTAATTAATTTTCCACAATCATCTATTCAGGTAATTGCTTACAAATCTAATTTTTGCACTATTTTTTTCATCAATGTTGGTAGAGCATAATTTTGTATTTCATCTAATGTAACAAATTTTTGGTTGCTTTTCAGTTTAACCACTTCACAAGGAAATATTTTAATATAATGTATATCTAGGTAAAGGGTGAAGTGTGTAAAAACATGCTTTACTCTTTCTTTATCTTGCGCATTACCGATCTTTTTTTCATCTTTTAAAAATAAATTCCAACCAGATGTTGGCACACCCCATAAATTGGCAAGCAGTCCTTTATCTGAACGTTTTTCAATAATAATTTGACCATGGTTTTGAATAACATAGGCAGTACCATATCGCATAGGTTTGTTTATTTTTTCTAACCGCACAGGCAGTGATTGATACGTCTTGTTTTTATACCCGTCACATAAACTCATTAAAGGACATTCATCGCATTTTGGATTTTTTGGTTTGCAAATTAAAGATCCTAAATCCATTAATGCCTGGGCAAAATCACCAGGCCGTTTACCTGCACCAACTTGTTCTGCTTTTATAATGATTTCTTTTTTGAGGGCTGGTAAAGGTGTTGATATATTAAAAATTCTTGCAAATACGCGTATGACATTGCCATCTACTGGTAATACAGGCTGATCAAAACAGATGGATGCAATGGCTTTTGATGTATAATCGCCAATTCCAGGATAATGTATAAGGGCCTCGTGTGATTGCGGAAATCTATTTTCCTTAATAATTTTCTCTATAGCTAATTTTAAGTTTTTTGCTCGTGAATAATATCCAAGGCCTTGCCACTCCAGCAAAATCTCATCAAGGGTTGCACGGGAAAAAGCTTCAATAGTTGGCCATTTTGTTATAAATCTATTGAAATAACTAATAACCGTAGGTACCGTCGTTTGTTGCAACATCACTTCGCTTAAATAAACGTAGTATGGATTTGCGATTGCTCCTGGTAGTGCGCGCCACGGCAGTGTGCGCACTACCAGGAGCAATCGCAAATC
>DPKF01000016.1 GCA_003542655.1 Holosporales bacterium | reverse complement strand
CCTTATTACTAAATTTTCTATAAACCAAATACTTTTAGCATTTGCTTACAGACAATTTCTAACAAAGGTGGCTTTGGATCAGGCTCTTTTTCTTCTAGGGATTCTAAAAGTGCTTTATTAAACTCTAAATGTTTTATAATCGTCTTACCAATTTGGTCAACCATCTTAGGGTCATTTTTAATCACCGGTACTATTAATTTACGGTGAATTTTTAAAGCCACAAGGGATGTTTTTGCACGCACAGTGGCACGCCTTTTATCCCCCATAAATAAAGCCATTTCCCCAAAATAATCAGCAGGTCCTAATGTCGCAACCACAACCTTTTTCTTTGTTTCAGGATCTGTAATTAAAATATCCACAAGGCCTTCTAATATAACATACATAGAATCGCCTTCATCACCCTCAACACATATATCTGCGCCTAAATCAAATGTTTCTAAGTTCTTTTGATTATTCAGCTTATTAATATAGGTTCCACCAAGATCTTTAATGATCGGTGTTTTATGTAAAAAATCTTCTAACAAATCAATACCTTCAACATGCGTCCAAGAAGGGTCATGCTCTTTACGCTGTGATATAATATATTCGCCAAGTGTTTCAGATACAGATAATTTGTAACTATGTAAAGCATTCATCATGGCTTGAATCGCATTATGACGCGTAGGCGTTTTTTGCGCATAATCGGTCATCTTATAACGACAGGTATAAACAATGCCACCCTCTGTCATTTTCATAGCAAAAACTTGTGCTTCTTTATGATGAACGCCTGGCGCTTTTATAAGTGCTGCACGCAAAATGCGTTGAGCGCGTTCTGTTGATATATTATAATCTATCGTAATCTCAACACTCTCCCAAAACGTGCCTTCACTGCTTATATTTTCATACTGATCTTGAGAAAAACGACTGTTGGCAATAACCACCACAGTATTATTGATGGTCATCAAAGTAATAGAGCGCCAGTTGTGACCAATAACGCGCCCCTCTGCACCTGAGGATAGGCGCACCCAATCACCATTAGAAATGCGCCCTTCAACATCCATCATAATGCCAGAGAAAAAATCGAGGATCGGCCCTTGTAAAGCCATGGCAAAACCAACACCGGCAATACCACCAGCTGTTAACAGCCCAAATAACGATTGGTCAAATATAACAACACTAATAAAAGAAACAGCAAAGATAATAATAAACCCATTCAGAAGGGTCATTAAAATTTGTGGGGCCGGTTTTCCCCGTCTTTCTTCATAACGGGTCCATAAATTTCTATTAATAAATTTAATAGCTAAAAATGCAATCAGTAAAATGATGCCTGAATAAATAAAATCTGCAGACTGATAAGAAGACTTTGTCTTTATATCATTTTCAACACCACCAACCGATGTTTCAATTGTACTATCTGTCTCATCTTCTTCTAGTGCATCAAACTGATTTTGCATCGTTTTCGTCTGACTATTAAGCCTAGCGCCAGTACTAGCTGAAGACGTGTTCGTGTCAACCAGCTCTACAATTTCTACATTTTGACTTTCTGTTTTGGCAGTCATAGTATACCCAAAGCACTCATTCTTCATTTAAGACTAATTTATCAACATATGGATGATGAGGGTTTTAACACACGCACATATATACATATATTTACACATATATTAATTCTACAATTTAATGTCTTAAAAAATAGTAAAGATCAGCTGTTAATTTTAGGCTCTACATCACTTAGGGTTGCTTTCACAGAACCATCCTTAACACGAATATGAATAGATTGATTTTTTATATCCTTCATAGCACAAATGGGTTTTTTATCTTCAGTTGTGATCAAACAAAAACCCTTATTTAGCGTTGTTTGATATGAACTTTGGTTCAACCGGGCAGCAACATTTTGAAAAGAAATTGTATGACGCTCTAGGCAATATTCTAAAGAAGATACCAAACGATCCGATAACGTTTTTAGCCTATCATAATGCCACGCTAATTGATGTTTAGGCGGCTTTAAACCAGACGTTAACGTTCCTAATTTTTGTTCAAATCTTAATGTTATAGCAGCTTTCAATCTCTCCAAACGCTCTACCCAGTCATCTAAACGTTGTGATTTTTCCTGTGTATATTTAATAGGATCAATCAAACTTTGTGCAGCTAATTTATAGCGCATAGAACAATGCTGAAAACTGTTTTGATAACTATTTAACAAGCGTTTTGCTAAATGAATTAATGTTGATCTGACATCTGCTAAATCAGGTGTAATTAATTCTGCCGCCGCCGTTGGCGTTGGGGCCCTAAGATCTGCTGCATAATCAATAAGCGTTGTATCTGTTTCATGCCCAATGGCCGATACAACGGGAATGGCTGATTCATAAACAGCCCTTACAATTGCTTCTTCATTAAAAGCGAACAAATCTTCAAAACTGCCACCACCGCGTGCAATAACTAAAATGTCTGGCTTATCATCAAGCGCGTTAAAACCTTTAATCGCCTCTGTTACCTGTTCAACAGTTCCTTTACCTTGCACAAGAACAGGCCATACCAAAACATGACAAGGGTAACGCTGTCTTAATCGATGCAATATATCTTGAATAACAGCACCTGTTTCGGATGTAATAACACCAATTTTTTCAGGGAATTTAGGCAAAGGGCGGCTGTTGCTAAATAGCCCTTCTGCTTGAAACTTCTCTTTATTTTCAAGCAGTTTTTTCAGCAAGTCACCTTGTCCAGAAAGCTCTATCTGGGTCACAACCATTTGATATTTAGACCGCGCCGGATATGTCGTTATGCGGCCCGATGCAATAATTTCTGCACCCTCTTTAAGCTCTGCATTTAATTGAGTCCCGCGCCACACAACACCATCAATCACGGCATCCGCATCTTTTAGTGTAAAATAGGCATGCCCTGAGGTATGAATTTTTAATCCGGAAATTTCTGCTTTTACATTTATATTAGAAAACTGAGATTCAACATGTTTTTTTAAAATATTTGATATTTGCGTCACAGAAAAAACCGCATTAACCAATGGTATAATAGATGGATTTTGTGCTACCTTATCTGCATATAGGTACGTGTTCGTTGTATTTGTTGCAGATTCTTGTGACATAAAAATACTTTCAATTGATACGCCCTTACTTTACATTATTTTACTATTTTAGTCTATTTAAACAGTGAGGTTTCCCTTGTTAAATTATAATCACGCATTTAATAATGAACTTGTGAAACTAAAAGAAGAGGGGCGTTATAGAGAATTTGTTCCTTTATCACGCATGATGGGCGACTTTCCTTACGCCCTATGGCACTGCAATG
>DPKF01000096.1 GCA_003542655.1 Holosporales bacterium | reverse complement strand
TAACATTGAAAAATAATCCCGAATTGGGGTTACTGAAAATTTTTTATTATAAAAGCCCCTACATATAAAATTGAGTTTTTGCTATACTTGAACAATATCGTAAAAATGACACTGTAAAATGCAAAAATTTGATGAATTTCTGAATGACGTCCAAGAGGATATGCGTCAAGCTAAAATAGAGAAATACTGGAAGCGATATGGAAAACAAGCCGTTTTTGCTTGCACGCTTGTTTTAGGTGCAGCAGTTGCACACACTTTATATAAAAACCATCAGAACAAATTAATATTAGAAACCTCTGATAAATTTATTGCAGCGCAAAACTTTATTGCATCAAACAACCTAAAAGATGCCCTCACGATTTTTAACGATTTATCTAATAGTGGTGCAGGGTTCTATAAAACGCTTAGCCTATTCAGCCAAGCAGGAACACTATTCAAGCAAGAAACAGCTGATGCTACAGAAGAAGCCATGCTGATTCTTAAAAAAATTGAAAATGATACGAGCATTGAAAAGAACTATCGGGAACTTGCTGAAATTTTGCGTTTTGGACATGAAATTAACACCTTAAAAGGAACTGATAAAATGTTGGATGCCATTCGTTTAAGATTAGACACCCTCATTAAAGAAAAAGGTGCTTGGTACTATTTAGCATTAGAGCTAAAAGGTGTTATTTTATATAAAATTGCGGCATACTCTGAATCAGTAGAGACCTTCTTAAGTTTGGCACAAGATAAAGATACACCAAATGCCCTTAAACTACGCGCACAACTTATGACACAAGTTCTGGCATCAAAACTCAACATTTTAAAAAAATAATAGGTTTTATATAATGAATTTCTATTTACTAACGGCCTCTGCCATTTGTTTGTTAGCTTCATGTTCAACACAAAAAGATCCACTAAAAGGAACCAGAGAAGATTTTATTGTCTCAGGCACTTTCAAAACAGATCCATTACTCAATAAAAAGAGCATCACTCTACCTGCCGCGCTGAAAAATAGCAGCTGGCCCACTGCAAATAAAAACTTAAATTTAAAGGCGCAAGAAATCTCAACATTACGTTGGGAAAAATGCATTGGTAAAGGCGTATCTTCAGGTTTAAGCTTAATGCCAAATATGGTTGCAAACAAAACCCACATTTTTACAATGGATACAACTGGCAATATTTCTGCTATTAACCAAACTGATGGAAAAGATGCATGGTCTACGCGACCAACAAAACATGATGACAACACCCTAGCTGGTGGTTTAGCAATAGAAAATGATACGCTCATTGCAACTGCTTCTTCTGGAGATATAACAGCGTTAAATACGAAAGATGGCACACAGTTATGGCAAATCAACGTAGAATCACCTATCCGTATTGGTGCTACAATACACGCCGGAACAGCATATATATTAACAATATCTAATGAATTGATCGCCGTTGATATACATACAGGAAAAATACTATGGAAACACCAAGGCATTAACGAATTATCTGCTATTCTAGGCGGCGCTGAACCTGTTATCAGTGGATCAACAGTTTTAGTTGCATACTCTTCAGGAGAATATTATGCGCTTAACACAAAAACCGGTGATATTTTATGGTCTGACACGCTAACGGCTGCTTTACGTTCTGATACAGTCTCAAGCATTACCCATATTGTGGCAAACCCCATTATCGATAATGATACCGCTTACGTGATAAGTCATGGCGGGAAAATGGTTGCAACTGATATGAAAACAGGCAATAGAAACTGGCAACAAAATGTAGGAAGTATTCACAATCCAATAGTGATTGGAGACTTTTTATTTATTGTAAGCGATCTTGATGAGCTTATCTGCATGGACAAAAAAACGGGTAAAATCAGATATGCAGTAAACCTGCAAGCATACCAAACAACCGATAAGGATAAAAAACTGTGTTTTTCTTCTCCATTACTGGTAGATGGAAAACTTCTTATTACAACATTACAAGGCGAGCTATTATATATCGCTGTGCAAGATGGCAAACTATTAAAAACATTTAACACAGATCAAAAAATAATGTATGCTCCTATAGTTGTTAATGGCACATACTTTTTGCTGTCTAATGATGGAATATTGACCTCTTACGAATAGGGTAACAGAGTGGACAAAAATAAAAGGCAACAAAATATTGTTATTTTGATTATCATCACGTGTGTTCTGGCTATTTTATTTGGTGTTGGATTTTTAAGAATTGGTGGCAGGTCTTTACCACAGCAGAAAAAAAGCATATTGCCTGGTATAGGCAAAATTATCAATACGCAAATAAACGAAAACAGTAAATAAGGTTTAATTCACGTGCAAAAAAAACATTCCATTCGCAATTTATTACTATTAGGTTCTGTCTTTGTTGCTCTTTTTGTTATATTTTGGCCAACAGTTCAACAAAAATTAGAAAAAACGACGGTGACATCCGCTTTAGATCTGATCCAAAATGGCGCACAGAATATTAACTACCAAGGAACAGATAATAAAGGTGTTACCTACAGCGTTTCCGCCAAAAATTTAAAAATTATATCTGAAAATGAATATGTGTTAAAAGAAACAACATTATTCATGACGTTGGTCAATAAAAAAACGATCACTCTATATGCTGACCACATTATTTTTAAAAAATCAGAAAAAATTGCAACCTTAACTGGAAATGTACAGTTAAAAACAAATGATAACTTAACTTTAAAAACAAATAGTGCCAAGGTATATCTGGGCAAAGGCTACGCAGAAGGAAATGATCCTGTTGACTGTATCAAAGGTGATACGCACATTAAAGCTGTTGGTTTTAAAATGAATGATATTAATGGTGAAGTTACCTTTAAGGGAAGACCAACCTTTACGAAAATATCCTAAAAATGTTAAAACCTGTTCTTTTATGCATATTAGATGGCTGGGGAATTTCTCCAGAAACGAACGACAACCCAATAAGCGAAGCAGGAATATATTTTAAAGAACTTGCAAAAAAATATTCTTCTACCACGTTAAATGCATCGGGCACAGCGGTTGGATTACCGCAAGGACAAATGGGCAATTCCGAAGTTGGACATGCCACTATTGGACTTGGACGCATTATAAAACAAGACCTTATCAAAATTTCAGACCTCATTCAATCAGGTGAATTATTTAAGAACGAAGATATTAAATCCTGTACTGACCACCTTCAAACGACACATGCAACATGTCATGTGGTGGGGCTTCTTTCTCCTGGCGGGATACACGCACACCAGGATCACATAGAAGAAATTATTCACTACCTAATAAACGTTAAAAAAGTAAAAGTGGCCTTTCATGCCCTTTTAGATGGCAGAGATACCCCACCCCAATCAGCACAAATATATCTTCAAAAACTCCTCAATCGTTTTAAAGATTCGCATCATTTTATGCTAGCAACACTATCTGGAAGATATTATGGCATGGACCGCGACAACAGGTGGGAGCGTATTGAGCGATTTTATCAAGCAGCAACAGATGCATCTGCACCAACTTTTGAGAATCCCCTAGACTATATTCAAGCATCCTACAATGATGGAATATTTGATGAATTCATCATACCGGCATGTAACATAAACTATACAGGCATGCATGATGAAGATGCATTATGGATAACCAACTTTCGATCTGACCGTGTAAGACAAATGTTAAATGCGCTACTCCTGCCAGATTTTAATAATTTCAACCGTAGGCGTCACCTAAAGTTTTCACATGTACTGGGTATGAATGCCTATTCAGAAAATCTTATACAGAATTCACACCTTAAGTCGTTATTAATCCCTAACAATAGCGACCAGTCACTGGGACAAATCATCAGCAAAAATAATTTACGACAACTGCGCATAGCAGAAACAGAAAAATATCCACATGTAACCTATTTTTTTAATGGAGGAACGGAGACACTAGCGCCACTTGAAGAACATAAACTGATCCCCTCTCCAAAAGTTGCAACATATGACTTACAACCGGAAATGTCAGCCAAAGCTGTTTATGAATATGTGGCAGATGCAATAGAAAATCAGACACAAGATTTTATTGTTTTAAATTTTGCCAATGCAGATATGGTTGGTCACACTGGAAAAAAAGAAGCTATATTAAAAGCCATATCCACACTTGATACATACATTCATCAACTTGCAGAAAAATGTATAAAAAATGATTGGATAATGCTAATATCTGCAGATCATGGCAACGCAGAACAATTAATTGATCAAAAAAATAACCAGCCGCACACGGCGCACACAAATAATAAAGTGCCCTTTATTATGATAGACAAACAGGTTTATACTTTAAGAAATAACGGTGCTCTTTGTGATATAGCGCCAACAATTTTAACATTAATGAATATTTGCCAACCTGACGAAATGACAGGAAAATCTTTAATTATATGATAATATATTTCATGTTCAAACAAATCTTTATATTCTTTTTCTTTCTAACGTCCACACTATATGTAACGGCAGGGAAAAATAAAAAATTATCACAAGATCAAGTTATTGCCCTCGTTCAAAAATTTGAAAAAGATAACAACCTTAAAGAAGTCGAATTAGTTAATCTAAAAAATGTCACAGAACAATTAAAAACCTATAAACAGCACATTAAACATCATCAAAAACAACTCACAGATTTAATTGGCAAGCTATACCAGTTTAGTGAGTATACTAAAGGTGCTGCAATTTTAGCAGCCCCCTCTGCTCCCCAAAATTTATGGCAAACGCTTTCTGTTGTAGGGCATCTTAATAAGACAATGACAACCCAGAAAAAAAATCTACTCTCCTTTTTTCAAAAATATCTAATATTGCACAAAAAACATACTGAATCAATCAAAAAAATACAAGAAATCGAAACTAGAAAACTAACACGCAATGCTTTAATAGAAAAAATTCAATCTTTGTTTTCCGAAGACCTTGTTTTCATTAAAGCAGTGGAAAACGCTATAAAACAGTCTAAAGCATCAGAATTAAGTGAAATTTTACGTGCATTATTAACGCTTAAATTAACAGACGGAGAAGAGGTTAATTTAAATCTTATGCGCCCATTAAACAGTCCGTTAAACATGGTGCTTACAGGTGCAAACTTAACACAAGGAAAAAGTCTAGCAGCAGAAGATAGTTTTTGCAAAACACCTATGGATGCTATTGTTGTTTACTCTGGCACAATATCTGGGCGCAACGCACTCATTCTACAATATAATCCATTTCAAATCGTATTTTGGGGTTTAGATAATACGTATTGCAAAGTTGGCGATCTTATTAAACCAGGCCTACCCCTTGCCTGGGTTGTGAAAGATTCAGAAGTTGTTTTTGAACTCTATAAAGATGGCGTTAATATCGACCCCCTACCCTATATGTCATTTTAAATTTCCACCCCAATTCTGGATTCAAAAAACTTATTGATTCGGTACTTTAATGCATGGTAAGCGTCCAAACAAGTACACCTTATCTCTTGAAAGACGCGCAGATCCTAGAAACTACACTTTGAACTGACCATAAAAAATAATTTTATTTTTTTAGTTAAGTAGGATTTTTTAAAAGTGTAAGGCTTGGTTTTGGGTAATCATCTGGTATTTTTGCATTCCAGGGCATCAGCTTTTCCAAATTTTTTTTATCGGCATCAGGGTCTATAAAATGTTCTAAAAGGAATTTTAAATAGCCTTCTGGATTGACGTCATTCAATTTTGCTGTTTCGATTAAGGCATAGAGGGCAGCAGCCGTTGATGTGCGTAGTTTTACGCAAGAAAACTATTTTGGTAATAAAGATCCAGAGGTTAGCGGACTTTTTGCTCAACCAAGTGGATGTTTAGAAAGGCCAAAAGGTGAAACAGGTTCTAAATCCCCTCCGATAAAAGGTACGACTGGTCAAAAGATCACACAAGTTTGTAAAGATACAATCACACAGGCTAAAGAACGTCATGATAAGGCTTTGGATCACTTTATAAAAAATCCGACTTTTAAAAACTGGCGACACCTGCCTAAAAAACAGAGCCGCCTAATTTAAAAAGGCGACAACTTACTTGACAGCTTCCGCTAGGAGGACCATCTATCATCATAAGACTCTATTGTAAGCGTTGCACCGTTGTTAATCGTAATACCTTTATTGAAGTACAGCCAAATATTAAAAGGGTCTGGTTCTAGAGAAAAGGATGCCCGTGATGTATTGTATATTACGCTGTACCAATTAGAATTCCTAATTCCTGTTAAATTTCCTGGATGCGCCCTAATGATAGCATTACCATTTACAATGATTTTTTTATTAAAGCTTATATTAGAGTAGTCAATACTTAAACATGAACCCCTTTCCAAGAAAACCGTACCTTCTCCTGTCAAAAGAGAAACATTTCCGCCTCTCGCTCCTGAAGCCTGCAAAAATACAGTGTCCTTTATATGGATTTCGTCCCACGAATCTTGTTCTCTGTTATTCTGAACATAAACATTTGATAGTGTTAATTTTCGTGTTTCTGTGCTGTCAGAATTGGCTGAAATTGTTCCGGTTATTATATTCATGCATGCAGAGCTTGGATATTCTCCCTTATTGCCGTTCATACCCACTATGCTTGCCTCTGCATCAACTGTAATTGTTCCAGCAAAAGTACACTCATTATTTTCTGATCCAAAAAATAAACTACTTTTATTATTTAGATTAAGTGTTGCACCTAGTAAAGCCCCTTTAATGTATGCTGCTGAATGCTCAAGCGTCAAGGTACCAGCATCTAAAATCGTATTGTATGAATAAAGCCCCCCTTTCTTTTCAACTGATGTAGTTGTATTTGCAACCGGTTTAATTGTCAGGGTATGCGCATTTAATGAAAAGGAAGGCAGAGTGATTGCGCCATATAACGTTTGATTTTTTGTCGGTATCCAGCTATCTGTCCCAAAATGATACCAATTAATGCCATTTTCAACAGTTGCTGGATCAAATGATTGTGATAATGTCGCTAATGTTGAATTTTTCTGCATGACAACGCAAGCGGGCAATACGTTGGTTAAACTGTCTAGGATAATTGTTCCACCATTCACATTGATGTTTTTAACATTGAACATATTCGGTGCCATATGACTTGTATAGTATAATTGCCCCCCAGGTGCAACATTAATGACCCCCTTATTGGCAGCTGTCACATCTTTTAATATACCGCCTTGCGTAATGCTGATGACACCATAATTTCTCATATTGGTGAGCGTAACGGTTGATTGCTTAATATTAGATGGCTGGCCTGGCAAAACAGGATCCATATTTTGTTTTTCCAAAGGGTCACTGTTGCCAATATTAATCAGGCCATAGTTTTTACCTGTCAATATATTATTGATTGTAAAAACTTTTGTGGGTGTTGAAAATAAGTTCATAACACCGTAATTTGAACATTGAATAGAGCTGATCCCATTATTCAGATAGATTGGTCCAAGAAGCATAGCTGTGCTGTTTGCTTCAATCACAAGGCCAGAATTTTGGTCAGAAAAACTTAACGCTTGATTTTCCCCTAAATACAAAGGCGCTTTTGCTGTCGCTAATATTTTCCCACTTGTAACGGTAATGATTTGCGGTTCTGCTGTCTGCGGCAAAGAATATAAAGACTGTTCATTTGAATTGCCGATATCGATTGTCCAATTGACAGTTCTTGGTATTAACCCAACACAAAAATAATTATCATAAACAGGTTCTTTCGTTATAAGAGTTGCCCCATTTGAAAGACGACGTTCGTTCACGTCGTCATTAAGAGTAGCCGCAGCCCCCGTTCTCAATGTAATATTTTGTAAGTTCTTTGTTGAAGTGACAAGTGTGTTATTAATAGTTAACGTTCCTCCATTGAGGATATTAATCATCGCACATGTTAAAGTTGCAGCGCCTTCCATTTCTAATGCCATGCCATCAAGCGTAATATTAGCAACCTGTAGACTAGGGAACTCAATAAGTCTATTGAAAGTATCATTGCCTAGCAAGCGTAAAGTTGAATTTGTTTTCATCAGAGGAGATAAGATAGAGACTGTATCCGTTCCAAGCTTGAAATCATCTGAGAAAGTTGCCACAAGTGTTCCGCCACTTTGTACAGCTGTTGGAATATCTGTTGTACTTTGTGGCGTATAGCTTCCGTTTGACACAATATGGATTGTGTTTGGCTTGTTTGTAACAGATGCAAGTCTTGTGGTTTGATTACCTGCAATATTCCAGATAGCCTGTGGGTTCATTGATGGAAAACTAGTAATATCACGCGTCGTTTGAATGAACGCGTTAGTATTGAAGGTATAGCTTGCTAAGCTGTTTGGAACCGTTTCAAATTGAACAATGCCATTAGCATTTACGGTAACTTTATTTGTGTTTGCTGGTGTATAAGTTAGTGATCGCATATCTAACAATCCGCCATCATGAACAGTTATGCTTCCTGTTATTGTTCCTGTTCCTGAAACAGTTTGTCCATTTGCGACCGAAAAATCAGATGTTTGTGTTCCAGAAATTTTCCAATTTATACCTGTTGGAATAGAACCTGTAAAATTTTCAGAAGTCTGTAAAATACTACCAGGTTTTAGCCAGCTTGCTGAAATTGTTGAAAAATCTGTTGCGTCGGTTATCAGTGTTCCACCATCATTAATTGATATTGTGCCATTATTTGTTAAATCTCCTGATGCATTCAGTGTTAAAACACCGCCATTTAACACCTCAAGCAAACCTCTTGGATTAACAAAAAGATCACCTGTTACAGTTAATGGATTTAAGGGATTAACGTAAACTTTTTCTCCCCTTGCAATATTTAAATCGGGTGATGCTTCTTCGGTCGGCGTAGCATCTGTCACAGTTACAACACGGTCTGAACCATTGGCACTATTAACTGTTCCGTCCTTCACATAAATTTTTTGATTGTCGTTTAATGTAATGTTGTTAAAATTTAAAACACCATTTGCAATAACATTAATTTTTGTAAACTTCCCACCAGAAAAATCGATCGTTTTGTTGTTTAAATCAAGACCTATATTAATTTCGGTAAATCCAGGATCAAGATGTGAATAATCTGAAAATAGCGCGTTTGTCTGCTCAAAAATTGATCCATTTACATCAAAACTTCTATAACTTGGAACAAGATGATATTGAAGAGCATTTGTTTTTAAAACAGCTCCTTTCTCAAAAATTATTTTGTCACCGACTATGATCGCATTTTCATCAATATGTATCGTGCCAGATATCGACATTAATGCCAGTTGGCCAATTGTTAAAGCAGCATATGCAGGAAGATTTAGTATAGCGCCGGCTTGAATGGAACAAACGACGCTTTCTATCTGCTGAGTACTGCTTGTGGTAAGCGAACCACCAATATTAAAATCACCGTTTATGCCAGCATCGCCAGCTGCTATATTTAATGTTTGCCCTGCATAAAGTTTAAAAACATCATGACGCGTTGCTAACAAACTGCCTGTTTTTAGAACATTTATTGTTGCAAGTTGTTTTGGCAAGCTAGAGGCTGTTTGTTTTGATGCTATGTTCCATATCCACTGATCACCTAAGGCGCCAACACCATCTATACTATCAAGTAAGGCTACATTGGTTTGAATGATACACCCAGGCATTAACTTAATGGCGTTTGTAAAATCGCCTTTTACGAATCCTGATATGAAATTTATAGCATTTTCAGCAATGGAAAGGGTTGACCCTGCATTCATATTAATTGTACCCATATTCACGATCGTGGCGGTATCATCTAACGATAAGGTATCGCCGCCATTAAAATTAAGCGTACACGTTGGTGGGTTTTGTAAAAACGATCCTTTATCAAGGGAAACGTTATGCAAATGAATTGTGCTATTGGGGGTGCCAAACAAAGACGTTTTTACAAGAATTGGTAGATTCGTATTATGTAAAGATGCAACTGTTTGACCTTTGTTATCAATAAAGGCTGTAGACCCAGCATTAATAATCCATAAAGCCAAGGATTGATCAACAATACTTGCAACCAAGGTTTCATTAAGGACACAGCTACTTATTAAGGTAGAACCACTTTGCATCCAACTTGAAATATGGTCTAAATGCTTAGGTAAGCTTATGTCAAGTGTGCCACCGCTTTGAATAGATACACATTGATCAAGAATTGACAGGGTATCTATTGATGCCATACCTGAACCAAACCCTGCAAGCGTTGCGGGTACTGTAAGCTGCCCGCCAGATTCAACTTTAATTGTTTGTTTAATTTTTTTTGCTGCACCATCTGGTGCCGCATTAAAATTATAGTATTTTTTATTGCTATCAGTGAACACAAAATTAGGGTTTGAATTTGGTAATATTAAAATACCGAAGTTTTTGACAATGATATTAATACACTCTGGCAAGGTTTCAATGGTTTGTTTTGCCCCAATCCAAAGCGTTGCGTTGGTAATATACCCAAGATTATTACTATCTGGGGTTGAATAATGATCTCCTTTTGGCAAGGCTTCAAGTCCTTTAGTCGTTTGTAATGTAGATGGCGTATCCATAAATGAAAGTCTGGGGTAAAAAATGTACCCCGATTTTAACCATGATGATTGCATACCTTGGTCAACGGTAGAGAATGGATCTTCAGTAAATTCTGGGTCATTGTTAAAGTTTGTTTTATATGTTTCAAGAATGGCACCATCTGCAATACTTACAGATTGAGAAGCATTACCACCAATAATAGTTTTGGTGTGATGTGGACTATCAAAATATTGAGGAGATGGATCCTCAGCTTCTCTCGTCATAATAGGTTGACCATTTAAATCCCATTTATTATAAATCCAAAAGTTTTGTATGGCTTTCAATGCAACTTTTCTGTATGTTACAATTGCGTTTTCCGCAATGATAAGCTTAGAACCATTTGAAAAATAGAGTCCTAGATTTGTTGGATAAGCAGTGCTAAAGCCTGTAAATCTGTAAGTCGTCGTTGTGCCATTATTTTCAGAATTAGTTACATAGTTTACTAATTGTGACAGGGGAAAAAATGATAAAATTGATCCATTTTCTAAAGAAAAATACTGGTTGGTATTAGCAAAATTAATCTTGCCACCGACAATAGCCTTTGTTATTAACTGCATATTACCTTGATAATCAGGCTTAAAGTAAAGTGACGACCCTAAATATTCGAAACCTGAATTTAGCAAGCCAGACTTTTCGGGGTGAAGCCCTGGTATATGTCGTTCAATCGGATTAATTGGTGGTAAGGCCTGATAACTGCCCATAATTTTCCATAAAACACCGGATGGAATCGCAAATGTTGCTTGAATGGCATTTTGAGGTGTGCCATTTACATTCACTGGATCCAAACCATGTGAAACTAGCGCATTGGTAGTTGGATCATAAGTATCGCTTTTCGCTGAATCATCATATGTAATATTACATCTTGTTTCTAATGTTGACCCTAGCTTAAAATCTTCAAAATCTAGCCCCAGTGGATAGTTATTAAAATTTTTATTACTATTGAGTCCTAGTATAGAAAAATAATTCGTTCGACTGTCTTTTTCAAAAATTCCCTGCATTTGCGTTAATCTTTCACGCGTATCGGTTGATAAATTGAGTATTACTTGACTCCATATCCAATTTCTTAAAATAACGGTTCCATTAATTGATACAGTGGCGCCATTTTTTGCAAAACTTTGAAGCGGATCAGTCACAGAACAATTGTAAAAATCAAGCGTACCATTCACGATAAGATGTTGATTGGCATTTAAGGTCAAAACAAGGTTGTGCCGTTCAAAACGTAAAGCGCTATTAAGTGGTTCAATGGACATGAATGTATTTTTTTGTGTGGCCAGTGTTGAACCTTCATCAACAATAATTGTTTTAATGTCTGTATTATTTCCTAAACAAAATCCTGACTGAACATCTTTTGTATAAAATAAAGCAGTTTGATAGCTGATGTTGTCAGGAAAACCCAAATCATTCCAATAAGCTTGAAAATATGGTATAAGTGTTTGCCAATTTTCATCGCTTATATCTGCTTTGCAGCAAAACCCTCGTTCAACAACATCAGCAGTGCGCGCAATGGAGGAAAGCGCAGCGAATATAGAATCTGAAGATCTATTTTTTGATCTTATTAACCAAACGGCTGCTTTAATTTTCAAAATATTTTGTTCTAATAAATATTCATCACTTGCAAAAATACCTCCATCACTATAGGGTGGTTCGGCGGAACTTGTACCTACATTAAAAGTTATCTTTGACGCATTAAAATTATAGGGACCTTTTGAAAATAAAGTCATAAAACTTGATGCAGTTGGATTTGAACTGTCGTCCACACGCGCGCCCGAAAAACGATTTGAAAATTTTTTTAGATCATTAAAATTTAACGTACTCCCTCCTCCTCTCAAATGCAACGGTTCATCCGACAACGCTACATCACTTTTAACATTCTGATCTGTTAACCAATATTGCAAATTGATTGTTGAGCTAGACGTTCTTAAAATACTATTACCAAGCATGTGAATTTGACCTGTCCCCACCATTGACACATTGCTACCAAATAAAAAGCTCAAAATCCCTCTAGGTAAAACGGTGACAGTTCCTCCATCATCAATTGTGAAGTCTTGACCTTTTTGAATAATAAGCTGAGAAGCAAAATCAACATACAAATTTGCACCAGAAGACACTTGAATGTGTTTTTCACCCTCACTAGCTGTTTGAAAAAAGGGTGTATCTTCTGCTCGGTTTTGACAACCAATAACCCACTTTATTCCTTTGGGAAAACTACTAAAACTTGATACATCATCTTGATATAATTTTAGTGTTTTCAGCATGGCGCCAGGAAGCAAACTAATGCCGCTATCGAGAATGCGTGATGCATTTTTATCTTCTATTTCTAGGGTAGCACCATTTCCAATGACTATACTGCCATGGTTAACAATTTGTGTATTTTGTTCAAACGCCATGTAAGCGCCACTCATCATTTTTAAAGTACCAAGCGGATGAATGGTCATGATCTGATGCGGTTGTAAACGTAATGGATGCGTACTATCAGCATATAAAAAAGCATTTGGTAATATATTTATTTGTCGAACAATACCTGTTGTTGAACTGACATTGGGTTGGCAAGCAAATGAAGCTGTTTGATATTTTTTTTCTTCATCAAGCGGATTGTAAACGTTGCTTGAATTTACATTCCAGATAACATTATTAGGGATTAGCCCGACACCATTTGCATCATCTGATAAAACAGCATCGGTTTGCAAAACGGCACCCGCTTGCAACCAAGATGTTGGGTTTAATTTTGGTAAAAATGTTTGGCATGTCGTCTTAAGTATTGACGCTGTATGGCATGTAAGCTTTCCGGTTGAATTTACTGTGACTGAGGCACCATCCTCAATAGTTAACAGAGCATTTCTTAAAATTTCAATCACGCCATCTACTGTGACAGTTTGTATTGGACCAAAATTTAAGTGATTACTTGGATCTGCATATAAAAAAGCACCTTGATCCACAATTAATTTCCAAAATGAAGGCGATAACCTTGCTGCAGTTTGGTACCCAAGATTGGTGGCTGTTTGTCCAACATTTGAACCGGTATAAGAAACCCGTGATCCTACACGCCAAGTGATTGGATCTGGAATTTTATCTAACGTTACGGTGTCATCATTTAAAGGAACGGTCGTCCTTAAAATTGATTCAAATTCCATCCATGATAGAAAAGGACCTAGTTTATCAAAGCTGTTTTCATTAATTTGTAGAGTTCCACGTGGATTGACTAGAACCTTTGGATTTCCAGAAATGTTTGTCGCATTCTCTTGTGTCAGATCTAAAACTGCCCCTTCATTAATAATAATATTTTGGTATGTCAGTTGATTAATTTGTTCCTTGCTCAGTTGAATGTTTGCTTTGTTTTTGGCAACTATTGTTATATTTGGTGTAGAAGAAACTTGCCAGTTTCTTAATGTTTGCATGCCCCTTTGAAGCACAATATTCCAAGTAATTCCGTCGCGAATTTTACTTAAATTATCTGTACTGTCAACAAGAACAGATGTTGTGGTCAGGATTGATTTTGGTGAAAACCAAGACGGTTGAATGGGCCCTAATATAGAACGATTTGTTTTTAAAACACCGTTTGGTAAGATGATAACAGTGCCATTTTTTGCATTGACTGCTGTGAAACGATTCAACGTCCATGTAGAAAAGGGCATTACTTTGAAGGTACCATCAACATTTAATGTTTCTTCTGATAATAAACTTAAGGGATTATTAACTGTTGAAAAAAGAAAAGCCCCTTTATCAACTATAACTGTTGATATTTGACAACCATCTAAAGATACTGATGACGCCGTTTGTCCTGGATCATCTGGCCACCGCGTAGAATTATCAGTGGTACATTTAATGCGCCATATTGTTGCTTTAATTGCGCCTAAGTCTTCTGCTGTATCGTTAAAGTCGCCAGTTGTTGAAAAAAGGGCATTAAAAGCAAAATGCATTTTAGAAAACCAGGGAAAGTCAGCAACGGATTCAAAATTACTTTCAAAAATTGCAGCCGGATTTATCTGGATTGTTGCATTTTCTCCTAGCGTCAAACTGGCAGTTCTACCAACGTTAAGTGTTCCGTTTATCGCAAGTTGTGATGAAGGGTTTGAGAGTTTGCTAAGTGATTGAAGGAAAAGTGATTGATCCAAGGCGACTGTACTATCTTGATCAATTGTGAGCAATGCATTTGCTAAAACATTAACCGCAGCAACATTGCTTAACAAGTTATGAATTGTTTGACCAGAAGGTGATCCAATATTCCAGATAGAACAAGGTATACTGCCAACGTCATTAGTGCTATCTAATAAAACTTGGGTTGTATAAAAAACAGAATCTTTATCAAGTTGCAAGTGCGGTGACGATGTTGTATTTAAACTGGGTAAAGCACTAAGGGTTTGTGCATTTGTTTTAAATATACCACCCGATTCAACCTTAACATTACCAAACAAAGTAGATTGGGGGTTATTAAACTCTAATAAGCCGCCTGACTTTACTGTGATGGGTGCAATAGCATTATTGAGGACAGACGTATTATCAACAAGCAAAGACCCCCCATCTTTAACAACAACTTTGGCGCTCGTATTTAAATTATATATCGTTTGCGTTGTTGCACAAATTGGTTGTACGTACATTGCCGTGATTAAAAGAATAGATATGTTTTTTTTATATAAAAAGCGTATTAACATCTATATAGAGCTCCAAAGTTTGATAAATATTTTTTACTGTTCTTGTCTACTACCAATTTCAAAAACGTCACCATCATTCATAGTAGCCAAAAGCGACGTTGCAGAATCTGTAATGATTTTTGTTCCAAGTAGCAGACCACCGGGATTAAGTGTTAAATTTGTTAAGTTACCAACATCACCATCAACACTAAGCAATCCATTAGAAGAAACGGTAATATAAGGTGTTCCAAAGTTACTCCCTTTAAAAATTTCCAAAACGCCATTAACTATAAGCGGTGCATTTGAAGACGTGACAAATGTGACACTTGATAAATTACGCAAAATAATTTTTTGTAATGTTGTAATGCTTGAGATACTAAACGCTACATCCGCATTAGGCATAATATTAATCACCGATACAGACTCAGGAAATGCGCTAATCGATGTCGCTGCATTAACGTTCCATTGAATATTTGTAGAACCCGTTTTAAAAGTTGGAAACGCTGCATTCGTGTTCATTTGCACAATAGAACCCGTTTGACATAGTATATTAGAAACGTTAGTGGTTGGATTGATGATAAGGCCACCTGACTGCACAATAATATTACCCGAAAAGCCTGTGGCATTCGTTAAATCTAAAATGCCATTTGATGCAACTGTAAGTGTTTTGGCCCCATTTACATTTAATGCCCCATTAATTGTTAAGCATTGCCCACTTTGAATGGTAAAGTTATTGTTTAATGTAAGTGTTTGTCCACTCATCACGGTAACCATATTCGATGAAAAATTTAACATGGAAGAAGATTGATTTGACATAATATTCCATAGAACGTGAGGCGGAATAGAACCAATGCCCCCAATGCCATCAACAAATGCTGCTGTTGTTTGAAGCGTGCTACCATTACCCATCCATGATTGTAAAAGATTGCTATTTTTAAATGCGGAAGCGTTTGAAATAATTGTAGCGCCAGAAAAGGCTTCGATATCTCCCAAATTTTTAACATCTACGGTTTTATCAATATTGAGCGTACCACCTGAATTTATATTAATAGCCCCATTTTCATTGTTTACCATCTGCGCATTGGCCAATAGAATTAATGTCCCATCTATATGGTAAGTCGCAAAATCAGGATTAGTAAAGGTCTCTGTACTGCTTACTGTCCGTGTATTATGAGCTGCAAGCGTTGTGACATTTGGTGTAGATACTACTGGCGGAGTGATTCTTGTACTTAGTGAGTTAACTAGAGTATTATTTATCCGTCCGGTGCCACTAATATTTGCCCCAGTCTCGATCTGAAGAGTCGCAACCGTTAAACTGCCATCTACGATTAGATTAGCCCCAGCACATACATATAAACTGGCAATTGTGCCGTTAAGGCTGTTTGAAATTATTGTCAGGGTACCCTTCTTTTTTATAGTTAGCTGTGTTCCTGTGGGTACATTAATTTCATTACTCAGAATTGAAAAAACATAACCCCCATCTAAAATATTAATCGTTTCTAAGGTTGATGGAACTTGTGTTCTAAGCGTTTGACCTGATTTATAATCAGAATTTGAGCATTCTATATTCCATGTTGAAAAAGGAATAAGACCAATACCATATTGATTATCAAGCACCTCGGCTGTTGAGGTAAGGTGCAATTGTGCCCCTTGGTTAAAAAGCGTTCCAGCACTTATGAATTCATTGATATCCGTATGGGTGCCTGTAAACATGTTTAACGTATAATCACTTATAGTCTCTATACGATTAGTATCTGTGGCATTGATAGAGCGTATTGCTTGAAGCCACCTTTTGTAACCGGGAATACTTTTCATGATATTGGCGTCAGTTTTTATAATGATTGGCGCTTTTATGCCAAGTATCGTATACATATTCTCGTAATCAACAATTTTCGCACCTGCTTGTAAAAAAAGCGTACTTCCAGAACGAATAAAAAAACGATAGGGAAACACTTTTGTTGCAGCACTCGCCCAAGAACTAGAAAAATCACTTTCAGTTAGATCAAGCACTTGTCCTGCATATAACGACAAAGGATAATCATTTGCTACTTCTAAAATACCTTGGTTCATAAACCTGATGCGTATTGCTTTCGGCGATAAATTTAAAAGTGTCTGTAAACCGTTATTAAATTCAAAACTTGTCCCTTCAGGGATTATACCTAAACCCGTATTATCATCTGGAAGAGAGAACGCGCGACCGCTATATGCCGGCGTGGAACCCTGTGCTGGCATATAAGGATCACCAAAACCAAGAATAGCACCATACTCTAGATCAACCATGGCGAGTATTTGTGTAAGCGTATAATTATCTGCAGCGACCGTACACAATCCCCCATCATTAATGTTTATTTTATATGCTGGATTATTTAAAGTAAGCGTGCCGCCATCAAATGCAAATTCACCGCCTGGAATAACTTCTAGTTTACCACCATCTTCAATTGTTAAAGTATGCGTTAGTAAAAACGTCCCCGCTTTTGCAACTCCTAGATATGCATCGGGTTTAATATTAATTATTTTAACGGTTTTACTGGCACTATCAGCTTGTTGATATTCCTCGGAATCTGCGGCTGTATTTTGGCTAAAAATATTCCATACAACTTTATCTGGGATAAGGGCATCGTCTTTAAAAACTTTTGTTGTGTTAAAAATAGATCCCGCCTGAAACCAAGCAGGTTTAATAAAGTTGTCGCCAAAATTACTGGCATCTGTTTCAAGAGTGGCTCCCGTAGAAATAATGACATTTTGATCTGTCGCGGCAATCCCCGCCCCAGCTTGTATTTGTGTTGTTGAACCGGACTCCATATAGAAAATTGCAGTAGAGGACATATTTAATCGTTGGTTGGCATATAAAATAAATCCGTATGCAGCAGATATATTTGATGGCAAAGCATAATATTTTGATAAATTTGAAAAATTTGGAGAGTAAAAAGTTGAGTTAAGAAGCAAATTGATTGCCGGAATATTTGGACGATTATGCACGGCAGTTTGACCTTCTGCATTCGTATTCCAACGGCTTGTAATTGCACCCACATGATCAGGATCATCACGAAAAAGAGCATGTATTTGAAAAATAGAATCTGGATCAAAGATTATTTCTTTAAATTCTGATGATTCTGGTAAACTTGAATTACGAACCCATTCAATCACAGCTGTTGTATCAATTGTAGCAAGAGAATCAGCTACATTTACTTCACTAATGATAACCGCCCCACCAGCTTGAACTGTTATTTTGTTTGCTGTCACTCCCTCGAAAGACGCATTGCCCAGCGATAGAGTTGCACCGTTTGAAACTGTAATATTTCCTGATAGTCCTGACGTTACATCTCTTCTTAATATCTGGCCAAAGTACAAAGTGAGGTCTTGTGTCATATTGACATTTGGAAGTAAAATCATTTTTACAAAGTGAGCAAGCTGTAAAATATTATCAGGAATTATTTGATCGTTAGATCCTATAAGCCAGGTATTATAGGCAATACGTGCCGCATTACTATTAACAGTTAAGTCAAATGGCTGCTCTGTTTTAAGGGAAATTGGAAAATTTTGCGCGTCAGCATCCATATAGATATTTTCTGGATTAATATCATCCCAATTGCCTGGAATATCAAAAGTAGCATTTGCTTGCACAGTAATTGTTTGGGGGTTAAGATGGCTATCAATTGACATGCCTGCATCAAATTTCAATATCCCTTCACTGCCAAGTGTAATGGGGTATGAGGGATTAAAAGGGATTAAGTTATTGGCTGAAAGCTGCAAAGTACCATTTGAAACAGTTAAGGATAAAATCTCTAAGGCATTATCATATATCCGTAAAGTACCATCGGTTTCAACATCTATATTCTTAATCAAACTATTCTTGAAAGGGTTGGCTTCATCAACAACAACTGTACCGCCATTAATAGTTATATTTCGCGCTTTTGTTCCAGTAAGGTACTGTGGTGCATCTAGTGACCCACCACCGATACCCCATATTACATAATTAGGTATGTTAGGAAGAATCGATTTGCTTATTACTTTTTCTGTCAATATCATTGATAAAGGCAGAAACCAAGACCAATTTATGCCCGCAAAGTCTGCTTGATAGTGATCTAATATGCCAGCAATCATAATATTTCCCTGTAACCCTTGATAAGGGGAAGATTGCAACATAGAAAGCGATCCGCCAGGCTGAACATATAACCCACCGCCTGCATCAACTACAATATTTTGATTGCTAGCAATGCTCATTGGCTTATAGCGTGTTGCAAACAAGTGAGATTTTTCTAAAACATGGATTGTTTGAATTGTACTTGGTAAAAAAAGTGCCGTTTGACCATTGTGATTATTTTTTTGACTATAAATATTTGCAGACTGAATCTTCCATACTGTAATATTAGAGTTTAGATTCCCCAAAACACTTGCAACATCTGCTAAAGGAAACTGGGTTGTTAATGTAAAAGCGCCAGCACTTTGAATAAACGTAACATTTTGCAAAAACTGCATTGATGGACTTACAGTGCCTGTTGGTGGGATCGTTCCTGTTGGATCATCGTTTAGCTTAATCCAAGCATCCTCAAGATTATATTTATCTGTTAGAGTAAGCGATCCTGTACATGAAATATTAGAAATAAGATAACTTATATCATAAGTACTTGCTTGCAAGGTATAGATTAAATAAATACTTATATACAGAATTTTTATTTTATTTTTCATGATTGACTGCCTTTAATTATCTGACTGAGTAATCGTCATATCAGATGGAGCATTTAAATATTTTAAAAGATTGGTTTTAAAAAGGTCATTAGTTAAATTGCTTTTAATGATAGCACCGGGTTGAATGTAAATTGTTGTAGATGGGTCAGTCGTTCCAGAAAGATCCTTTGGAAGAAATGCCGCATTCTGAGGAATGAATACTGTCCCAAAAACATTGATGATTTGATTTGGTTCAATGGTTAATCCTGTTGCATTCAGGTACCCACCTTTTGCAACATTCATCGTTTTAAACTTTGACTTAGAAAATTGAGTCGCATATTGGGGGGCATTGGCTGTGCCAGCCTGCATATTCCACACTGTGACCGTTGACGGCATATTGCTAGAAGAAACACCATCTGCGCTATCTGACAAAACTGCATTTGTTTGCAAAACAACATTTGACTGAACTGTGAGGTTATTAAAAATATTCGTTGTTGTAAAGTTCGCAATACTTGTCTCAATAATGCCACTTGGTAATACGCTTATAAAACATCCTGTGGATGTAAGTGAACTGTTGATGCGCATGATGCCACCAAATAAAATTTGGATCAGTCTGCCGACTGTATTGGCTGTTATTGTATTGGGAATGATAAGCGTTCCATTTGGCTGTACAGAGATGACACCATTAAGGTTGCTTGCTGAACCATCGATTGTCAATGTGTTATATACATTAAATGTTTGTTCCGCGTTGAGTGTTAAAGCTGTGGTATGCATCGGCGTGAAAAGATTAATCGTTGTAAATTGTGCATTTTTTAATGTTGTTGCTTGTTGCATAGAACTTGTTGTGCCCCCAAAGATGTCCCATGTTGTAAGGTTTGACGGTATACCAGAAAAACAAATTCCACCTAAGTCATCAGCTAAAATTGAACTTGTTTCTAAAGCACAAATAGCATTCGCTTCAAAACGCTCATCTAACCCATTAAATATATCCGTTTCAAAGTTTGTAACAGTTGTTGCTATACTGGCACCAGATTTAATGGATAAATAAGGTCGTATCATACTATTAATCGGTTTATTAAGAACAAGTGTTCCTGCCTCATGAATCGTAACAGTTTGCGCATCATCTATAGTAGCCCCATCTAAATCTAAATAGCCAGCTGTGATTGTTTCTGGATTATATGTTGGAACGGTGTTTCCCATCACATTAATCGTTTGAAATTTTGCAGAGGAAAGTGTTGTTGCTTTTTGGGGCGCCGTTGAAGAACCACCGCAAATATTCCATGTTTTTACCTTATCTGAAAGGGTACAAGAAACACCTGTGCTATCATCTTGAATAACATTATTCGTTTGCAAAGAAATGGTCGCCCCGACCGGATAGGAAAGACTTGAAATTTTTGCTAAAGTCGACTCTGCAGTTGCAACTGCAGAGCCATTTTGAAATTTAATTTGGTTGATCATGTTAGAAGGCATGTTGCTTGGTAGCAAAAGTGTGCCGCCAGAAAGCACATTTAATATTTGGGTAGTGCTTAAGGTTAAGCCAGTGCCATTTACATAACCATTATAAATAGTACCACTTGGTAAAGTGACTGAACCCACATTTATTGTAGTGATATTCGTATTTTGAGAGAGTGTTTTAAGGGTTTGTGATTGGTTCTCGAATTTATAAGGCACCGTCGTGTCGCGTGTTGCTGTATAAAACGTATCTTCAAAAGGTGCGCAAATATTCAGAACTGCTAAATTTAATTTTGCTATTGCATTTAAAACACCAGGTGTTGTGCCTGTTGCGACATCATCGTTTAATACGTGAAAAAAGAAAACATTTGTTCCATTATCTATGGTGTTTACATCAGCCCCAGGAACAAATGAGAAATTTAACTGTGGCAAGCCGCAATAGAATTTTCCACCCGATTCAATGGTTATATTGACAGGGTTTGTACTGTTTATATCAAGGCCAAATAAGTTAATAATACGTGAAGCGGTTGGGTTTTCAATCTCTGTTAAATCACAATTATAAACAAGTTCTTCAATCATAAGTTTACCACCGTTTTTAACCACGATGTCTGTTGATACTTTTGCCCCATTGTAAATATTAAGAAGACCGCCAGCTTTCACACAAGCATACCCACCACTTATGCCACTTGAAGCAGAGGTTGGCGTTGGTCTAGTAATGACAAAATTAAAAAAAGGATTAATATTTGTTGTGCCATAAATGACCATAACGCCACCACCATTACCGCCGGCACCACCTTGATTTTGACCATTTTTACCTGAGGCACCACCAATCATGCCAAACATACTGTCTTGCGGAGAAGAACCAGCATTAGCTACCGATGACATAATATCCACTAATGAAGATGTTGATTGAGGAAGTCCAAAATTTATTATTTTGTTAGGAAGAATGACAAACCACCCACCACCTTGTCCACCATCACCACCTACAAAACCACGTCCACCATGACCACCATTCATAGAATTGATAGTACACATCTGCGTATCAGATACATTCATTTGTTTTTCTGTAGCTGAACCACCATCGCCACCAGAACCGCCACCACCGATGCCAGAGACTTCTCCAGCTGGATATGGAAATGCACCACCGCCACTACCACCGCCAGTACCGCCTTCAAAGTGTTGAATTGCGTTACCACCAGCGCGACCATTTACCCCCCCGACACTACCAGCGCCGCCACCACCACCGCCTGCACCACTGCACACACAATCAAGTTTATTTCCTGTGGCTTGCTGCACGAAATAATTTTTAACCAGAATACCGGCAGCACCATAGCTTCCTTCTTGTCCTACTAGGCCATAATTTAAAGAATTCGTTAAGTGGCTATCATTATTTGGGTTTACATTCCTGGAAACAACGGGACAGGGGGTTATCATAGGAAATTGGAATCCCCCAGGAAAAGATCCACCATCTCCTTGAATTTGAAAATGCGCATCACCGCCCTGCACCCCTTCGCGTATCGCTAAAAGATTTGACCAATAAAATAGTTTCATTACCATCGTAATCAGGGGTACTAATGGGGCGAATATAATTGAAGCGTTTAACTTAATTTGAACAACAATTTCTGCTACCATCTCCGCTATTGTGTATATAAAACTTGATGCACGCTCTCCGCCACCGCCGCCGCCGCCGCTGCTTAATACCAAAATACCATTCACAAAGCTAGCAGCTGCATGGCCGCCATTTCCACCCATACCATCAGCTTCTGCCCAATCAGAGAGGCCCTTCCCTGTTCCAGAACCGCCACCACCGCCGCCGCCAGCAAGCATAGCTGCATTTCCTCCATTTCCAGCACGATTTACAATCCAGGGTCCCGTCACTGTTTCATACACCGATCCGCCGCCGCCGCCGCCGCCGCCATATGATCCACGCCCACCATATCCTGATTTGGTATATCCATCCGGGTGAAAACCAACTCCACCATTTGTTACATTTAAACCTACCCCTTTTATGGTTGATGATTCTATCCATCCAAACCCACCACCACCACCACCGCCACCTTGGCATTGAGCCGTAAGAGAAAATAGTAGAGGCGCGATTTTTTTTACAGCAATTTCTTTTAATACAAGCTTTCTCAGGTATTTGTCTCTTAAGTTTTGAGAAGAACGTAGTGCTACGGTGCCTACTAAACCTCCTGGTAGCAGATTAGTGACGCGTGATGACAGGCCCTGCATAATTTTTTTGATGTTATTTTTAAGTGTGAATTTTTTGGCAAGAGCTTCAATACAGTCTTGAAGTGCGGCATCTATTAGGAGCTCCTGTGCCGATTTACTAACTGCTGTGTCGATCACACTGTCGGCAAATCTTCGAGTTAGATCATCAGCAGCGTTAGCAACCCAACCATCAGCAGCGTCCAAACCTATAGTTACCATTTTTGTTGATTGCAGTGCTATGCCTTTTGTCAGTGCCTGTTGCATCAAGTGTCGTCGCGCATAATCACTTAGATCCTCAGCTGCTGCCCTCTGCAGATTATTTTTTATGTTCGTTTTCACCGCCTGAAGTTGTGCTTTTATTAACGCCTTTTGTGCGGCTTTTTCTGCTCCCTTTTTGCCAGCTGCCGACAATAAAAATTCAGAACCCTCTTTTGTCGATATAGCAAGCAATTTTTTTGCTGCAAGTGCAGATTGAGAGCCGAATTTCTTGACAACTGTTGAAGGGAGGAAATCTATAACGGCCATAGAAATACTCTTCTTGAATTGATTAAAAATACCTTGTTTTGCAGCAATTTCGGTGGCTTTTAGGGCGCTTTTTTTTGCTGAAGCTTCTGTTGCTTTTTTTGCGGCCTGACTCAAGGCTACTACAAATGATTTGTGAAGTGTTTGGCTGGCCTTGATACCCGCTTTTGCAAACTTCATACCACTCAATATCACAGGTAGAAGATTCAAGCCATTCATCAGAAGAATCATTGATATATTCATGGGGCTTCTAGTGCGATAGGCATCCCCATCACCACCATCACCACCATCGCCACCGTAGATAAGCAAATCTTGGAGAATCGTTGTATCATCATTGATAATAACTGTATCAAGATGTGAAAAATATGCGGGGTCTGTTAGTGTTCCGCTCATTAAAACACAATATGGATTATAAGTGCTATTATTTGCCGGGTTTGGGCTTACAGTGCCTTGAGCGTCAGCACAAAGATAAGCAGAAAAACAGCCATAGCTATCACTCGTTTGTAGCTCTCCGTTTTCGCCATAAATTTGATATGTTGCGGCGCTGACATTTGTGATTAAAAATAAAATTGATCCTAAAACTATTTTCATTATTTCTGTAACTCCAAATACATTAAAAAACTCCTAAACATACCTCATGGAAAACGATAAACTGCTTTTAGAAAAAAGCCATTTTCAGTTGTATTTTTAGAAAAACTTCCTTGATAGCCTGTCACTAACTTCCAGTCTGCATTAACATCTAAAGAGCTTGATAACGTTACATAATGCGTGTTTTCTTTCTCTTCTTCAGAATAATCAATAGACGTTATACCCTGCTGCCTTGCTTGAAGGGTTTTTCCATTAGACCAGCTTTTTGATTTGCTGACGTATGTTTCGCCATATTCGTAAAGCCCCGTAATACGCAAACGATAGTCATTTGTTTTATGATTAAAGCGCAAACCAACACCGCCATATATTTCTTTGTTGTAACAAGAAAGCAGTTGAGATTTCGCATGTGGGAGATAATTCAAGAAATTTTTATCATATTTATTTGATGAATCTGAATAGGTATGGCCAATATTCAAACGAAGTGACCATACTTTTTCATCAAATAGCCTAAATAAATGCGACATTTGCATATCAAAAATATTTGAATTTGTTGTATATTCATGATGATATAGCCCTGTTGTTCCTAAGCGAGATATAATTTCCCTGTTTTCTGCCTGCCCTCTTGAGTATAAGTACATCAGATCTAGGCGCCCACCTTCCCAGATGCCGTAGGATGCATAAGGGCCAAAACTCACTATCTTTGATTGTGTATTTTGTAGATCACCTAAAGAAAATTTTTCTTCTAAAGATGTAAGGCCGCCCATTATACCAAGGGTTAAAAATTCTTGAAAAAAAGAACTTTCTATCCCAGTTAATACACCCAAAGCTTTTCCTCGTTTTGCTGTACTGTCCCTTCCTTGGCTAAATCGTGAAAAGGGTACAACCCAGAATTTATTTCCTCTGTTTTCTCTAGTAAATGAATGATTTTTTTCTAACATTTCTATCAAAGTTTGAAATTGGTCCTGTGATTTCCCTAATGGCCTTTGGCTGCTTGTAAAACCTTGACTTAAAGCTGCATCAGCAGTCGACGTCAACCCCTTTGCTACCCCTGCGGCAGTTATTACAGCATTTGCCAGAAGCGTTAGTTGTTGTGATGCATATACACTGGGAGAAGAGCTGTCCAGAGCTATCTGACGGGATGCATAGGAAGACAGCTCTTTATTATATTGTACAAACTCGCGAAGACTTGCGTTTCCAGCTAAGTACTCGTCAATAATTGCATCAATATTTGTACCGGCGCTAATGCCTGCATGATTGCTAATTTGCAGTGTGACCCCTGTTGCAGACTGCGTAACCTCAAATCCATAGGGACCAACTGTTGCATCTACAGGATAAATAACGCCCGCTGATGCACCTTCTGGCGTAAGTAGTAGCGTCCACACCTGATCAAAACGACTAGAATCTTGTAGATTACCACCAGCAACAGAATTGTAAGTTATAATTTGTTGATTTAATGATCCTAACGTTTCAAGGTTATAACCAATCATAAGAACGTTCTTATTATTTAAAGTTAGTTGATTTGTAATGGCTAACGAACTTTCCGGTTTCATTAATACAGCATTATGACTGTTCTCTGGTGCGCCGTGACCACCCAATGTATAAGAACTGATTGTATTGGCACCCTGATAAATTGCCAATGACGATTGCTGCCCAACAGCTGGCATTTTCACGGCATTAAAGTTATAAATTCCATCAAAATAATTTATACGACCATTTCTAATTTCAGCATTTTCTATACGTCGATTGCCGTAAAAATTCATTGTTTTTGATGGATCTTGAGTGATGATTGTTCCTGATGCAATATTAAATTGCGCAGGTTTTCTAACATATGTGTCGCCGTTTAAGTTAATATGTCCGTCTAAATTCAAAAAGCCTGTTTCACTATCAATATCATTTTGAATAATTGCTGGAAGGGTTGAATCGCTGGCACGAATAGACAAGGTTCCGCCTTGTGGACGAATTGTGTTTCCATTGACTGTCGTATTGCTTTCTATGGTGAGTGAACTATTCTCAGGCAATCTTAAACCAAAAGGATAAGTCTGCGTACCATTAGGAACGGTAACATTTCCACCAATTGTGTAAAAATCACCAATAACAGATTGCCCATCTGTATCTAAAATATCTCCATTTGAATTAATGGTATAATGGTTAAGCGTATTATTACCCGGATTACCTGTAAAGGCACTGGTTGGCGTACCTGTATCAAAAATAAGAAACTGGGCGCTTGACGAATTTAAAGGTGCCATAAAATTTGACACTAAAATGTCTGATACATTATTTGTATGTGACACTAACTGTAAATCAAGGCTTGTGCCATTTGTTGCAAGCGCAAAACGATAAACTGTTGAATTTTGATAAAGGTAGTGATTATTTCGTATAGTTGGTACATAGGGTACTGTTAAATAACTTATATCACCTATAATTGATTGAACTGTAAGCGGGCCTGATGATAAATCTGGCACTGCATAAATAGCATCTGGATTGTATGCTATGTCTATTGTGCCCGGTAATGTAGACAGTCCTGTCAGGATTAATTGTCCTGCTTTTAAAGTATTAGCCAAGCTATCAACGTAAAAGGTTAGTTGATCAACATTAAATGCACCCCTAACAGATGCTTGATTACCAATTAATAACGTAATTGGGTTACTATTATTATATGACGATGTTGTTATAGCGTTTCCTGAAACATCAAGGTCGGGTTGCGTTAAATTATTTGGATTCGCAGAAATTGTAAGCGTTCCAGTACCGCTATGCTTTAATAAGCCGCTACCCGATAGAATAACATTTTCATCTGCCATCCCGTTATAGGTTAACGTTGAACCGGCCGTTGTCATAACCGTTGTCGGTAAGTTAGTAGCGGCATTCGTGATACCTTGAGCATCCCAAGTTACTGTTTTGCCAACTAAGTGATTTGATATATCAAAATCTTCTGTTGTTTTAAGTGTTGATCCTGCAGTTAACCAACTGGCCTTCAGTCCTGAAGAAAAATTATTTTCATTTGTGGAAATAGTCCCAAGTACCGCAAAATGATTTGATGAATCAACAATTATAGCTGATTTATCCAATATAATAGAACCAATAATGCGTGTTTCATCATTTGCAACAAGAGTAGAACCAAAAGGCATGTTAAGTGTTTGAAGGTGAGATATGGTTAAAGGCTTCGTATCAGTCGAAAATAGAAATGCATCCTTCAACACGGTTATAGTTGTTACCGTATTTTGTAAAGTATAGGCAGTTTGACCTAATATATTATCGTTTACCGTTGACTGTATAATCCAATGTGTTGCAGGTAAACTCTGCACTCCTGTTGCATTATCATACAAAACATTGGTACTTATAATTTTGGGAGGCTTTGAGTTTTTAAACAAAGTCGTACTAAAACTTTGAATAGACTGGGCATTTGTAACAAAAGTAGCATCAGAACCAAATGTAATTGTGCCAACGTTTGTTCCTCTAACGTGTCCAGATAAGTTTAAACGTCCATTAATAGTGAGGACACTATCTTGATATATATTGAGGAGACCACCGTTGACAGCAGAAGATAAAGAATCTATGAGTGGTGCGTAAATATTAAGGCTTGCATCTACATCAACAATTAACTTTCCATTGCCTGTTAAGGGATTCCCAATATTCAATATACCGCCACCACTGCCACCATGATTGCCAGAACCATCCGCACCAGCAAGGCCACCATATATAGATAATGAAGCACCTGTATTAAGGGTTACTGTTTGTCCGTTGTCTATTGTAAAAGTACCACCACCGTTACCGCCGCCGCCGCCGCCATACCCGTTACCCCCATTTCCACCAGAAAGCCCAATACGTTCACGATCCAAAAAATCTGATGGCACAAGCAAATTTTCAACAACTAATTGACCGCCATCTCCGCCAGAACCACTGCCATAATCATCATCCTGTTGCCAGCCTTCTCCACCTTTTGCCCCAATGCCGCCACCGCCACCGCCGCCAAATGCAAAATATTTATTTGTAGATGATTTTGTATTAAAAGCTAATCCGCCGCCGCCGCCGCCAATACCAAAACCACCACCGCTTCCACCACCAGCACATGCTGCACTTTCAGCAGCGTTTGCACCGCCGCCTGTTCCAAATAGGTTAGATTCGCTTGTTTGTATAGAAGTGTCGCCTCCAGATCCACCAACGTGAGCCGTGCCATCAATAAAATATGTTGTTTTGGGCGTAACCCCAGCATCGTTTTCATTGCAGGCACCACTTCCGCCACCAACAGCACCTTGTGTTGTTAATACGTTAATAGAGCTTGGTATACTAGTGCTATCAGATGAAGAAAGTGTTCCGCCTATGGTCGCCGTTTCTGTAACTACAACACCAGAACTAGAACCCAAAGAGCCACCTTTAGTAGGGTCGCTGGAAAATGTAATGCCACCACCATTAACAGCAGCATTAAGAAGCTTTGCCGATCCACCACTTGCATAGTATACAGTGGTTCCCGACAGTGCCGTCGCCGATCCACCAAAAAAATTATGTGATTCTTGACCATTTTCACCAAACTGACCAGGAGTTTGTGTGATAACGGTCGTTTGACTGCCACCAGCCCCACACAGATTGATACCTGATGCATTCGATGCACCGCCACCGCCACCGCCACCGTTTATGTTACCACCACCTTGTCCGCCACCATTTGATTGTGTTAACTCACCTGTAGCTAATAGTATACCCAGTGACATGGCACCGCCACCGCCACCGGCACCATTACCACCATTGCCGCCATTTGCACCGTTCGTACCAGGAAAGCCCCCAAACCCCATAAAAGGCGGATTGTTCATATTACCTGTTCCAATTCCACCAAGTGTACCAGCAAAACCGCCAAACGTTGCGCCGCCGCCGCCGCCGCCGCCCATTGTATATATGCTATCTCCTCCTCTGCCACCATTTCCACCAACAATAGATACAGTGGAATTGATCGCAATGTTCGTGTTACTTAAAACAACAGTGTCACATTGACTAAAAATAAGTGAATCGGGAACATTAGATGATATAACTGCATTATATAAACCCGATCCATAAGATGATGCGCCGCTTAAATAAGATGCCTGTATATTAGATAGACTATTACCGTTTACCTGAACAATTTGTTTAGGATCGCTGTAAATATCTGCATGAAGAACAGAGAGTGCAGAAAAGAATATAATCCCTAAATAATAATTTTTGGACTGATTCATTATGATCTATCCCTAATTTAAGGACTGAATAGCAGATCGCAATGTTGCATTGCTTGTTGAACCGTCTGTTACACCTGGGGCAATCGCAAGCGCAAGTGCTGCCAATACTTCAGAATGATCTGAATCGTTTCCAGAGCTAATATCTGCAACAACAGCATCTAAAACACTTGATGCTGGAAAGCTATTTTCAATAAAGCCTGCTAAAATGCTTGTTAATGAAGTTGACCTATCTCCTAATATTCTGATTGCATTGCCAATAATTGTTTTTATCGCCGTTTGCAAAGACAGATTATTTTGTAAAGCTGCTGCAATAATTGGCACTAAAACACTCGTGTTTTGTGAAGCAAGCTGTAAATCTTCCCCAACACTTGTAACAGCCGCTGTATTAGCATTTGTAAGTGCATTTGCACATGCTGTTGCTATTGCTGTTTGTAACACATTGGAATTAGTGCTTGTAATAAAAGCTGCAACAGTTGAAATAACCGCAGATTGAATATCGGTCGAAGTGTCCCCTAAAATTTGCGTGGCGACGCCATGAAGAATAGCGCTCTTAAAGCTTAAATCATCAGATGAAGGATTGGCGTCACCAAATATACTCGTTAAATGTTCTCGAACAGCCGTTATAATCACGGCGTCAATATTCGTGCTGCTTTCATTAAATGCCCCTGAAATTAAAGATAGTACAGCCCCGCCGGATAATGATGATGGCGTTATAAAGCTTGCAACACTTTGATCTGTAGCTTCACCTGCACCTGATTGAGTAATAGCAGTAGCTATTTCAGCGGTAACAGCAGTCGCCGTTGTACCGCGTTCAACACTATGCGCGGTCGACAGACCATCGTGCGCTGTTATTGCAGTAGCTATTTCAGCGGTAACAGCAGTCGCCGTTGTACCGCGTTCAACACTATGCGCGGTCGACAGACCATCGTGCGCTGTTATTGCCGTAGCTATTTCACCTGTCACAGCAGTCGCCGTTGTACCGCGTTCAACACTATGCGCGGTCGACAGACCATCGTGCGCTGTTATTGCCGTAGCTATTTCACTTGTCACAGCAGTAGATACACCATTTGTTACTGAAGTTGTTAACGCTTTTGCAACAGCATTTGCAATAGCATCATTGTTACCTGTGTTAGCTTGAATAGTTGTTGCTATGGCAAGGTTAGAAAGGGCACTTATCCAATAGTTTAAAAGTAATGTTTTATTTTCTAATGATAGGTCAGCATAAGCAGGTTCGCTTGTTAGCACGGTCAGTATGGCGCTTATTGGTGTATAACCAACACTATTGCTATTTAATAAGCTCAATGAATGGATAGTAAGTGGAAAGGTAAACGGTGATGCCAATGAAACTGCCTGAAGATGATCAAAAACATTTGTCCTGTTATTGGTTGTCTCAATCATATGAATCATTCCCATTTGACCAAACCCGCTAGCCGTAGATCCGCCAGTATTAAGCACCTCAGATATTGTATTTCGCAGTAATACTTGTGTAGGGTCCAAAAGTAATGCAATCAATGTTTGTGCTAATTGATCAGGATATGATTCTAAAATTGGCGCCTTTAAAAAACTCTGACTAACCGCCTTGTAATCCACTACCATATAATATGGTGATTGCAGCTTCCAGAGATAATAAGTTCCATCTGATAGAGGTTTTGGAATTGCATTTAATATTGCTGTCACAGTATCATTTGTCGCACCATTCCAAATATATTCAAAAAAAGCATTTGCTTTTGTTGTATTTATAAGAAATTCATCCTCGTTTATTTGGGGCGTAAAATTATAGAGAAGATTCACATAAACTTTTGTGTTAGAACCCATACCTCCAAAATCATCCATACCTCCAAGATCATCCATACCTCCAAGATCATCCATACCTCCAAGATCATCTTCTTCAGCCATTGTTTGAAAAGTTGGCAAAGCCTTTAAAAGAACAACACCATGCCTTAAAAATATGTCGCTATCTTCATTATCAGTTGTTACTACTGGAACATCATAACTATCTTCCGGAAGACCAAGCAGGGGCCAATCGTCCACCATAGATAAAACTGTATCGCTAAGTGTTCCCTGAACACCTGTATATTTTGTCAACTTCAATGGCGTCATTGCATATAAAGCGCTATAAGCAACCGAAAACAGAACATAAATGACAACTATTTTTTTTAAAAAAATAGTTCTTTTATTGTCGTATCTAGAATATAAATTCTGTTTTGGCCCAATAAGCATATATAACCCCATATCAATCACAAACACCTTTTAAAGGTGCTATAGATATAGTACGCATCATTTTATTAAAAATTAGTTAAAAAATAAGGAGATATCGGATTTACTGAGCTATAGTCGCGTAGCCGGCCCCAGCCCTATATGTCAGACTAGTTG